>JALTMR010000281.1 GCA_027001525.1 Gammaproteobacteria bacterium | reverse complement strand
CCCAACTCGCCTCATCCTGAGCCACTACAAGAGGTGACCACAGCGTCATCACAACAAGGGCGGCAGAACATGCCAACAGAGACCTCAATTTTGCGTACATAAATCCACACTTTGTTATTGTTCTTGAGTGGGACGGGGCATTGCCATCGTCCCCACCGGCTGCATCGGAAAAACGCCCTACTTTATAACGAAGGAGGCGCGCCTGCGAAACAAATTCCCGCACTAATAAAACCGCCTCTCCCCTCTGGAAGCCCCAGGCACCAGAGCGCCGGCCACCCGCGGGCGGGATGTGCTGAATAAAGGATGACAAACCAGGTCGATTGGGAAAAAATGGGCCATCCCGATCAATACCCCGGCCCGCCCCCGACTTTTGGAGTCACGGAATGTCCGTCACCAGGCAGTTACTACTCACCACCCTGCTCACCACAACGCTCTGCACCCCTGTATTGGCGGAAATCTACAAATATCAGGATGAACGCGGTCGCTGGCACTTTAGCGACAAGCCACCGGAGCAGGCGGGCGTAAAGGCGGAGATCGTCGGTGCAAAACAGCGCCCGGCAGCGCCCTCAAACCGGCCAACCACCGATCTGGCCAAATCACTCAGTGAGAGCTACCCCGCCGACAACCCCATCGAGAAAACCACCCTGGCCGTGGTCTCGGTCAAAACATCGCTCGGCGGCGGCACCGGCTTTTTCATCTCCGAGGATGGCTACATCGTCACCAACCGCCATGTGGTACGCCCCACCAGCACGCCGCAGTGGGAGAACGCCAACGAGAAGTACCAGCAGAACGTGGCGCGCCTGGCGGCACAGAAAAAGAAACTCGATCAGCGCAAAAAGGAGCTGCGCAAAATGGCCGCCGAGCTGGAGAGCTACAAACGTCGCGTGAAGGAGGAGTCCAGCGACATCAAAGACGTTGCCCACGCCGACTACAACATCTACAAAAATCGCTACAAAAATTTCAAAGAGAGCTACACACGGCAGAAAAAGTCCTACGAAGAGGACAAAAGAATGGTCGACAAACAGCGCTCGCGCTTCGGCTACGTCAGCAACCTTTCACGCACCACCAGCCGTTTCAAAATCGTCACCAAGGACAACTCACCGCTCTACGCCCAGCTGATCTCGGTGAGCAAAAAGCACGATCTGGCTCTGCTGAAACTCAATGGCTACACCACCCCCTTTATCGACACTCAGGACCATGCCCGGCCCAGCCAGGGCGCCAAAGTCTTTGCCGTTGGAAGCCCGCTGGGGCTGCGCGATTTTGTCACCTCCGGCATCATCACCAATGTGCAGCGAGAGCGGATCTTCACCGACACCCAGATCCTCCCCGGCAACAGCGGCGGCCCACTGATCGACCCCGACGGGCGCATCATCGGCGTCAATACCCTGAAAGTGATGGCCGATCGCGCCTCCCGCGGCTCGGCAGGCTTCGGTATCGCCATCCCCATCACCCTGGTAAACAGCGAGTTCAGCCGTTTTCTGCAATCACCTCAGTGAGCTATTTTTCCGGATAGAGCGGCGCTAATGCGCCGGCTTTCTTCCCCTTTTGTCTGGCCGCCAGCTGCGACATCTGGGGCGACAGCGTTTGCCAGAACGCTTGGCCATCCCACAGGTCGAGTGAGAAGGAGTAGAGCACCCGGTCCAGCTCGTTAATCTGGGCCTGACCCTCGTGATCGAACCACTGCGCCATCTGGCCCAGACTCTGGGGCGGTGGCTGAAGCGGCTGCCCGGCGGCCACCTCGGCAGCCCATTGCAAGAGCGCGGTTTTGGCCGCTTTGGCGTCGTTTTTATCACACGCACGTTTGACTGCCCGCCGGGCGGCATTGCGTCCACCACCCTGCGAGGGGCGGGGTGGCGTTCGACGCCCCGCCCCCCCTTCGCGGAGCAGACGCCGCTGACGCGCCCAGGCCACCAGCGTCACCAGCCACGCCAGAGCGAATCCGGCAGCAACATAGGGCCAGCCACTCGCTTGAGGCGTGATGACGACGGGCAACTGCGCAGCGGCCTCCTTTGGCTCGGCCCCAGTGGTGTCCGGCTCAGGCACCTCTGGCCCAGGCGCGTTCAGGGCGGGCAAGACGGTGATTTGACGAGCCGGGAGCGTGGCGACGCGTTCACGGTCTGCGGCGGTATCCCACCAGCGAATCTCGATGGCAGGCAAGGTGTACTGCCCTGCTTCGACGGGCACCAGCGCCACCTTCTGCTGCCGGGTGCCGATAATCCAGGCACCGTCATCGGCGTCCTGAGTCACCGCCTGATCGGGATAGAACTTCACCTGGGCCACACCGGCCAGCGCCACATCCGGCAGTTGCGCGGCGCTCAGCCCTTGCGCCTGCATGGTAATGGTTCGCGTCACCGGTTCACCCACGCGAAACACCGGCGGATCGGGGGCCCACTTTTCCACCAGCTTCAACTCCCTGGCCGGCAACCACCACGGGCCTTTTGCAGTGGCGGGCCGGGGCTTCACCGTCAGGGTCAGGGGCTCACTCTTCACCCTCACCTGCTGACTGCTGCTGCCCAGCCGCCCAAACGGATCGAAAAACGGGTCAACGCGGCGCCGGCCGGCCTGGGCCACCCGCACGCTGCCCTGAAAACTCATCTGCGGAATCGTCAACGGGCCACTGGCCTGGGGGAAGATGGCGTAGCGCCGTTCGATAACATTGAAACGCTTGCCGTGGCGCAGGGCCTGATAGCTTTTGTCATCGCCCAGTGGCTGCACCACGGCGTTGTCGATCA
Source organism: Gammaproteobacteria bacterium (assembly GCA_027001525.1). Taxonomy (GTDB): domain Bacteria; phylum Pseudomonadota; class Gammaproteobacteria; order Tenderiales; family Tenderiaceae; genus JALTMR01. Next base: position 1,792 of record JALTMR010000281.1, on the reverse strand, counting down.
CCAGATCTGAAAGCCGCCCGCTTTGCAGCTCGGTGGCGTAGAAAATTTTCAGGCTGAAGGCGATCTGCCCCTGCACGTAGGCCTCATCCCGGGGGTCAACCTCGGTCTCGATGAAAATGGCGGGCACCTCATCCAGGTGCTCGGCCGCGGAAGGGGCCAGCACATCGACGGTGATCGGCTTGCTCATCTCACTGCCCACAGCAATGGCAGGAATGCGCAGCGTGCCCTGCCGCTTCGGGGCCAGCGTCACAAACCAGCTTTTTTTCGATGACATCTGACCGTTGATGTAGCGGTAACTGCTGCTTTGGGAGGTGGAGAGCAGGTCAAAGTCGGCCTTCAGTCCATCTAAATCGGGGGCGGCGTCTTCGTCGCCCGTCACCGTGAGGGTGAGCACCAGCGTCTCGGTATCGTAAATTTTGTTGCGGTCGACACTGGCCTGCACCGCTGCCCAGCTCTGCACACTCACCATGAGGCCCATCACCAGCCCCATCAGTAATCTCACTTTTAGCCCTACCATGCTTCGTCCGCCTGCTGGCCATTGCCTTGTGATTGTTGTCGTTGATACTGATACAAAAACTTGCGCCGCAGCAAGCCGCCCGGGTCATCAGGCACACGCCGCAACCACTGTTCCACCGCCTGCTGGTCCTCGCTGGGCTGAGACCCGTCTTCGTCTTCGCCTTCGGCATCGGTCATCGACCCCTGCTCGTCGCCGGATTGGTCGCTTTCCTCTTGCGCGGCTTGCTGTTGCTCCGTCTCCACAGCTTGCGACGCTTCATCCCCCTGTTCACCACCTTGCTGCTGCGACTGCGACTGCGACTCGTCACCCTGCTCTGACGGTTCGCCCTGTTGCTGTTGTGATGGCTGTGGCTGGCTGTCGCTATCATCCCCGCTCTGCCCGGGTTGATTCTGCTGCGACTCACCGTCTTGCTGCTCTTGGGATGCCTGATTTCGGGAGTCCGATTCCTGCGACTCATCCCCCTCGCCTCCCTCGGGCTGCTGGCTCTGCTGCTCCAGCAACTGCTTCACCAGATCGCGGTTGAACTCGGCATCTCGACGCGTCGCCTCCTGCCCGGCGCCGAGCGCCAGGGCTTTTTCGTACGCCGCCAGCGCCTCTTCCAGCTTGCCCTGTTTGGCCAGGGCATTGGCCCGGTTGTAGTGGCCATCTGCGGTGTCTATCTGCTCCAGCAGTTGCGCCGCCTTTTCGTAGTCCCCGGCGCGGTAGTAGGCGTTGGCCTGCCAGGCGGGGTCCTGAAAGTGTCTGGCTGCCGCTTGCGGTTTACCCGCCTCCAGCAAGCGTTCCCCCTGCTGGTTCGGGTTGAGCCAGAGCTCATCCCAACCGGCCATCGCCGCATCGGGCTGGGCAATATAGAGTGATAACGCCACCAGGCACACCAGCCCACCGCGCCGAAACGCCAGCAATGCCAGGGGCAACACGCCCAGCAATAGCCAGGGCCCCTCTTCACGCCAGCTTTCGGTCTTCAGTTCGCTGTGTTGCTGACTCTCGCTGTTCCAATCGGCGGAGTAGTTTTCCTGCACCAGCAACGCCACATCGCTGTCATCCGCCGTCATCGGCGTAAAGAGACCCCCGCCGGCGGCGGCCAGTTCGCTCAGCGAGGCCAGATCGAGCCTGGGGATGACGATGCCGCCATTGCGATCTTTCAGAAAGCCGCCCACCCGCACCGGGATGGGAGCCCCTTCCACCGTCCCCACCGCCAGCACGGAGACGCGCCGGCCCCTGTCTGCAATCTCCCGCGCGGCGTTGATGGCGGCGGAATTAACGCCATCGGTAATC
>JALTMR010000280.1 GCA_027001525.1 Gammaproteobacteria bacterium | reverse complement strand
GGCAGCCGGCACATGCTTCATCGCTGCGGCGTGAATAACACAGTCGATCCCCCGCATGGCCTGCTTGAGACGATCCTGATCACGCACGTCACCGATAAAATAACGCATCATCGGGCCACTGAATTTCTGCTCCATCTCATACTGTTTCAGTTCATCGCGGGAGTAGATCACCAGCCGGGAGAGCTCAAACCTATCCAGCAATGTCCTGGTAAATTGCTGACCAAAAGATCCGGTGCCGCCAGTAATCAACACAGATTTTCCGTTGAACATTCCTTAACCCCTTGCCCCTAACAGGCCGTTGCCCCCTCGCCGATCAACAAAAAATTTTATTCCGCATACCCCGACGGCGGTCTAACAATTTATTGAAATAAAATACACCGATGGTAGTGAATGCAGTGAAAGAGAGAAGTCTGGACCACTGGCCGAAATGGCATAGGGTATTTTTCTGAGCGAAGCTGACACAAGCGTTGCTATCCATATTCCCTCAGGCCCGGGGCCATGACTCATCCATTGATCAGGCTGCATAAAAAGCAGACCAACGATATCAGATTTCGGCGGCAATGTAAGTGCCTGTATGAAATGAGATTAATGCCTTGATCGCCCTGCTGGTTTTATTGTTTTGCGGCGATGCACAAATCAATTTACATGTAATTAAACAGGGACAAACTCTGGACTCGCTGAAAGCTTGCCTGAGATGCCTGAAGCCCCGCCAGCTGCAAATTCAGCCGGCCCACAGCTTCCGCGTAATCAAGGTCCTGCACATCAGAAAGTTCACCCGCCAGCTGCACACTGTACTGCTCGTTGATATCACGCTGCGATTCGATAGCGTTGATTCGGCCCCCGACACTGGCGCGGGTGGTAAAGATGCTGTCGAGGGCGGCATCGATATCGGTCAGGGCGTCACCACTCGGGGCATCGGCTTCCAGCGATACGGCCAGATCGTAGACTGTTTTAAACATGTCCTGTGAGCCGCCCCCGCTGTAGGGCACATTCGCGAAGACCTCAAAACCGGAATCAGACGATGCCATCTGGCGCGTCGGGCTGATCTGAATCTGACGCTGGCCACGGTCCCCCTGATAGACATAGTTGCCCCCGCCAGCATCGGCAAACGGCTCGGTGCTCCCCCGAAAGCCGGAGAAAAGGTATTCGCCACTGCCATCCTTTGTATTGGCCAGTTGCAAAATTTCATCGAGGCGCTGGCGTACTTCCGCCGCCAGGGCGGCGCGATTGCTCTGACTGTTGGTGTCGTTCAGCCCCTGCACCGCCAGTTCACGCACCCGTTGCAGGGCATTCCCCACCCCGGCCAACACGCCCTCCTCCGTCTCCAGACGGGAGAGCGCACGCTCACTATTGCGCTGGTATTGATCGGTCAGCGCCACTTCCTGTTCCAGCCGCAAAATCTGGGTCGAGCCTGACGGGTCCTGCGAGGGCGATAATATTCTTCGCCCGGTCGCCAGTTGTTGCTGGGTTTTGCTCAGTTCAGCCTGGCGCTCCATCATGGCGTTAACCGCCAGATTCTGCATCATCGTGGTTGAGATACGCATCACCTACCTCCGCACTGCGCCGAGCAGTGAATCAAACATCGTGTTAGCAGCATTAATCACCTGGGCGGCCGCCTGGTATGCCTGTTGAAACTTGATCAGGTCAGCCGCCTCTTCGTCCAGGTTAACGCCCGAGTAGCCTTGCTGGGCCGTGCGTGCCTGATCCAGCAAATTGGATTGGGCATCTTTCTTTATCACGGACTGACCGGTTTTAATCCCCACCTCTGCCACCATCTGCCCGTAGACATCCTCATAGGTGGAGCTGCCGTTTTCCAACAGCTTTTCGGTCTGCATGGTGGCGATGGCCAGGACGTTGCGGTTGTCACTAACGCCGTTCACATTGTTTGAAATGGTAAACACATCGCCATCCGCAGGCACACCGCTCATGACAAATTCAAGGCCATTAAAAGCGAGAGTGGCGCCACTGGTGTAGCTAAAGGGGCCGGCGGCCGGCACCGCCCCCGAGACGTTGATCTCATTGGTCGCGGCGTCGTACGTCAGCGTCACATCCGAGGGCAGGGGAAGGTCGGCAATACTGGTCACCGTACCCGGCGTTATGCTGGCGCTGCCCGTGTTGCTGGTGGAGGGAGCGCTCATCACCGGCATGGCGGCGGCAAATTCCCGCGCATCACCCAGCAGCGCCGAAATCTCCTCTGCACCGTTACGCGTGGGGCGAATCAACACCCGGTCGTTGACCGCCATGCCGGCAGAAATATCCAGCGTAAAGCCGTCAATGGGCGGCGTGGTGTAGGGCGACGCGCCGGCAGTGTCGATGGTTGTCGTCTGGCCATCAGACAGACGCATGAGGGAGTAGAGATTGCCGCCGTCGTAGGTCAGGCGGTAGTCGGATCCGGTCAAGCCATCGACGTTATCGAGGTTGGCGCTGACCACATCCGCCACACCCGTGGCCGGCAACACCTCCAGATTGGCAATCTGGAACAGATCCTGACCAAAATTTCCGTTTAAATCCTGCCCCAGGCGGTGCTGCTCGTTCACCGTGGCGGCGAACCCCATGGCCAGCTTGCCGAGCGCGTTCTGGGCGTCGTCGAGCATGTTGTTGCGAAAATCCACCACCCCGCCCAACGCACCGCCGGTGAGCTGGCTGGTCACCTGCACGAAGCCTCCGCCGCCGACGCTGATGCCGATCTCCAGCTGCGTGGCATCAAACTGGTTTTGCATCACGTTGAGGCTGTTGGCTTCAAAACCGATCACCAGGGTCTGGCCACTGCCAACAAAGACATTCACCGAACCGTCATCCTGCGCCACGGTGCTCACCGAGACCTTTTTGGACAACTGGCTCAGCAACCGGTCGCGCTCATCGAGCAGATCGTTAGGCTCACCGGGCCCGGGGGACATCACGATGTTTTTATTCACCGTGGCGATGCCCTGGGCCAACCCGTTGATCTCTTCGACGAAATCCTTGATCTGGCTGTTGGTCTGGTTGCGCAGATTGCCCAGGCGGGTATTGAGGTAGTTGTAGCGATCGGAAATGGCCTCTCCCTCGGTCAGCAATGCCTGGCGAGCCGGTATTGAGGCGGGGTCGTTGGCGACATCGTTCATCGCGCCGAAATAGCGCTCGAACGCCGGCATCATCCCCACCTGGGGGTCGGCCAGCAGCTCATCCACCGTGCTGGCATAGCGGCTGAACGTCTCGGCCTGGCTGAAGCTGGAGGTGTAGACCTGCACCTGATTATTGAGAAAGTTGTCGTAGACGCGCTCAACATTTTTAACGCTGACACCGGTGCCGAGGTATCCGCCACCGAAGAACAGCGGCGCATTGGCACCAAATTCGACTCGCTGGCGGCTGTACCCTTCCGAGTTGGCGTTGCTGATGTTTTGCCCCACCGTGCCCAGCGCCCGCTGATTGGCGAGCAGGCCGGACACACCCAACGATAAAAGATCACCTGCCATTAGCCGACTCCAACAAGCGGTTCCGGTTAAAGAAAGACTCCCTTCTGCTCACTACACTGTTCTCTCTCATATCAAGTTATCGGCCCGCCCGCAGGCCGCTCCAGTAAGGGGCCATCCACGGCGGCCGCGTTAGCGCCGGAAGCGGCGTTTTCCAACGCTTCACGCCGCATGATATCGATCACCTTGGCGGCGTAATCCGGGTCGGTGGCGTAACCGGCCCCTTGCAGCGACTGGATGTAGGCCGCACTGTCAGCAGCACGCTCCAGCGCCGGCTGGTAGCGGGGGCTGGAGCGCAGAAAATCGACATAATCGGCAAAGCTGGCCTCAAAGGAGTCGTAAGCACGAAAGGTGGCAAACTGGCGTTGAGGAATCCCTGCCTCATACTCCAGTGTTGCCACCACCGCACGGGGTCCATCCCACCGCTCATCGGCCTTGATATTGAACAGGTTGTGCGTACTTTCGCCCTCGCCCGTGCGCGACACCGCCTGCCCCCAGCCCGTCTCCAGCGCCGCCTGCGCCACCAGCACCTGTGGCTCAACCCCCAGCGCCGCGCCGTACTTCTGCGCCATGGGCCAGAGTTTGGCAACAAAGTCATCCGGGGAGTCGAAATCACTCAATGGGGCCGTTGTAGCGGTCGGCGGGGCGGAGCGGTCTGACTGTCGCACCAAAAGAGCGTCGGTCAGCGTGAAATTAGCCACCCGCCGCTGCAACTGATCGTGATTCAGGGGAGCCGCCTCGCCGCCCTGGCCGGAGAGACTCTCCCCGCCGGGGGCAGCCGCAGGGGCTCCTTGAAGCTGGCGCAGCATGGCATCGGCAATGCCGGCCTGGCGCTTTTTGGCCATGTCGAGGGCGATCTGCTGATCGAACATCTCCTGATAGAGTTTGGTCTGATCGCTGTCGAACAGGCCCTCGCCAAGACTGGCCTGGCGCATACTTTTGAGCATCATCTGCAAAAAGACCGCTTCAAACTGCTCGGCCACTTTGGCCGTCGCCTCGGGGGACGGCTTGCGGCCGGCGTCAGCCCGTAGCTGCGCCAGCCCCTGAAAATCGAGATAGACGTCGCCGCTGGCACGGGTCATCAG
>JALTMR010000279.1 GCA_027001525.1 Gammaproteobacteria bacterium | reverse complement strand
GGTAGTGCAGCTCAGCTATCGCATCAGCAGTCGTATCCAGATCCGCAAGCCCCCCACTGAGTACCATGATATGGCGGAGGAGTTTTTCATCGCCGATAAAAAGGGGTTGCTGCACAGAAGAACCGGGACGCGCTATGAGGGTGACCTGAATTTCAACGCCGCTGTGCAAAGTCGCCGCCTGCTCAGGCTGTTCGACGAGTGCTGGGAGAAGAGTGGCGCAGACCCTGAGCTACGCCACCTGGTGCTGTAGCTCACTGCTCCGGCAGGGAATACACCGTCATCTCGCGCCCCTCGTTGAGCATAAACTCGTAGAAAACCTGCGCCACAACGGAGAGTTTTTGCCCTTCGGGGTAACAGAGATACCAGCAATCCTGCACCGGGAATCCCTCCACATCCAGCACGGCCACCTCACCGCTGGCAATCTCGTGGGTGAGTGCGTAGACCGAGAGCAATGAAATCCCCAGCCCCCCGATCACCGCCTGTTTAATGGCCTCGTTACTCCCCAGGGCCATGCTGCTTTTAAAGCCGAAATGCCTGTCTTTGACGAGCCGATCCATCGAGAGGAACGTGCCACAACCCGGCTCACGCATGATGAAATTTTCATCTGCTAAGGCTTCGATCGGGATATTTTTCTCCTTGGCGAGAGGGTGCTGCGGAGGCGCAAGAATAACCAGTGGGTTTTTCAGAAAAGGCACCCGGTGGATGTGATCCCCCATGGGGGCCTGGCCCACGATGTAGATATCATCCATATTGCTTTCCAGCCGCTCGATGACCCGCTGCCGGTTGGTCACCTCAAGGGAGACGTTGATACCCGGGTATTTCTTGCAAAAGGCACCAAGAATGCGGGGAACGAAATACTCGCCCGTCGTCACGCCGGAAATTCGTAAGTTCCCCTTTTTGACCCCCTTAATGTCAGAGACCGTCATCTGGAAGTCATCCAACGTCGCAAACACCGAACGACAGGTTTTCTGCAGCTCTTCCCCCACCTCGGTCAGGTAGATTTTTTTGCCCACCTGGGTATAGAGAGGGGTCTCGACAATGGAGGTGAGCTTTTTCATCTGCATGGAGAGGGTGGGCTGAGTCAAAAACAGCTCCTCTGCCGCCGCAGTGAAAGAGCCATTACGGGCAATCGATTCAAACACTTGCAGCTGCCTGAATGTTGCGTTTCTGATTTTGATCATCTCGCCTCCAACGTATAGTAGATTATCTATAAGTATAATAGATATTTTCTATTTTTATTTATAGATAAATAGCACCATAATCCACCCCGTGCTCACAACAAGTGAGCGCTGTAGCGCGCATGGGACAGTCTTGAATCAGCTCCTCTCCCCCCTTACTCTGATTTTAAGACGCCTCCTCCCCCCTACCCCATGCGCGCTCTTCTTTTATTCTCCTTTATCTCTTTCTGTTGAAATGAATAAATCTGAGTGGCTGCCCTCACAACGGCTGACTTGTCAGGCCGTCAGAGCACACGCCAACATGCATAGTCATTTAGCTATAGGTACGATAGAAAATTTCGATTTTTCTTTATAGGTAAAAAGAGAGATACTGACGGGGTGTTAACGACAAGTGAACACTCTGGTGCGCATGGGATTGTCTTCGATCAGCTCCTCCCCCTCCATTGACTGATCAAAGACGCCTCCTCCCCCTCCTGTATCCCATGCGCACCCTTTTTTACTTGGCCGGCTCTTCGGTCAACACCTCAGACAGATCAAAAAATTCAGAGACCGGCAAGTCAGCTTCGTCGTGCTGCTCTGCGCTAACCTCAGACGTCTCCTCCCCCGCCAATCGCTCTTCTGCCGCCGACAGTTTGCCTTCGGAAGTGTCAGAAGTGGATACAGGTACCTGCTGAGCCTTCACTGACTTCACCAGATCCGCAACCGCTTCTACCAGGGTCAGGGCCTGGTCCGGCAGGGAACGATCATAGATCGGGTTGATGGAAAGCACCGTGGCGATCTGGCCCAGACGCTGCTCTTCGTCCAGCACGATGCGCTCCAGCTTATCCCGCTTAACCTCTTGCAATGCGGCTACCGCCCGGGAGACATAGAAAGCGTGTCGGGCTTCAACCAGCGCCTCATTGCCCAAGCGTGTCACAGTCGAAGCATCGTGGGGGTTGGCCCGAATTCGCTTTTCGGCCCGTTCGTAGGTCAACTCTGCTTTTGCAAACGACCGGGGGGCGTAATCATCTGCATCCACATCTTCCGCCTCCTCCAGCGCCAGTGCGGCCGGGTATAACGCATTATGGACAATAGTGTGGGTCTCAAACTCCGTCATGTCCTCAATCAGCACCGGCAACTTGGCGGCAAACTTATCGCTTCGCTCCGCCTCAATATGGGAGATCAGCTCCTGAATCCGGCTCATCAGTTTGTCGTAGGTGCGCTTTTTGTAGTGACCAGCATCCACCCTGTCCAGAGCGTCACGAAGCTTAAAAACATCGCTCATCTGCGCCAGAACGGCAGACTTGGTCTCTGCGGCCCGCGCTAGCGCCGCCTCCAGGGCGAGGATGTAGACCAGCTCGCCCCGCTGGCCCGGCTTTTGGCTCCTGGCCTCTTTTTTCGCGGCCTTTAGTGCCTCTTCAGCACGCTTGAGGTACTGCGGAGAGTAGAAGTCCAACTGAGCAATATAGGCCGCCTTGATCTGCGCCTCGGCATCAGCAATGACTGCGGCGGGGGGAAGTTTGGCAAAACGGCTCTGCACCTCTGGCGACAATGGCGGCAACTCAGCCTCTTTAATGGCGCTGGACATACAGCCCAGCTGGCTTACCAGGGCGGCCACCAGGACCACGGTGGATAGTTTCCTCATTCCGGCATTTCCTTCTGTTTTATCAGCAGCCGTCGCCTAACGGCCACGCAAAAAGAGCCTGTCCAGCTCATCCATGGACAGCTGCACCCAGGTGGGTCGGCCATGATTACACTGCCCGCTGCGCTCGGTACGCTCCATATCGCGCAGCAAGGCGTTCATCTCCGGCAGGGTCAACTGGCGACTGGCGCGCACTGAACCATGGCACGCCATGGTGGCCAGGATAGCGTTCAGCCGATCTTCAATGCGGCGACTCTCCCCCTCAACAGCAAAGTCTGACAGCACATCCTGCACCAGAGCTTTGGCATCTGCATGGCGCAGCATGGCCGGCACGGCCCGAATCAGCAAGGTTTCGGGGCCAACCCGGTCAAGCTCCAGGCCCAGGCGTTTGAGCAGATCCGCCTGATCCTCCACCCGCTGAGCCTCCGCCGGGCTTACCTTCAGGGACTCAGGCACCAACAGCGGCTGAATACACACCTTCTCGGCCGCCTGCCATGCCTGCTTCATGCGCTCATAGGTCACCCGCTCATGGCCGGCGTGCATGTCCACCAGCACCAGGCCATCGGCATTCTGGGCCAGAATGTAGATACCGTGCAGCTGCGCCAGCGCAAACCCCAGCGGTGGCGCCGCTTCTGCTTGAGGCTGTGCAGCTGACGCCTGCTCCCCCGGCTGAGGGTAGAGCTGGCCGTAGGTGCTGACCTGTTCCTGCACTGACAAGCCCATGGGCTGCTGATGGCGGGGCGAATATTGGGGCTTGAAAGCGGCGGGTGGCGACGATGTGGCCTGCGGATTACCCGGCGCAAGTGACGCCGGGGCCAATGTCTGCGCCGGCGCGGCGGGGTGTGCGGCGGCAGGCTCATCGCCGGGGCGAACCTCGGCCAGCGCCCGGTAGAGACTCCTGAAGAGAAAGTCGTGCACCAGACGCCCCTCTCTGAAACGCACCTCGTGCTTGGTGGGGTGGACGTTGACATCCACCTCCGCCGGGTCCAATTCGAAATAGAGGACAAAGGCCGAGTGACGACCGTGGTACATCACATCCTGATAGGCTTTGCGCACGGCGGCGGCGATGAGCTTGTCCTTCACCATGCGACCATTGACGTAGAAATACTGCAAATCTGCCTGACTGCGGGAAAAAGTAGGCAGCCCCACCCAGCCCCACAGCCGCAGCCCGGACGCCTCAACGTTCACTTCCACCGAATTCTCCACAAACGCCGCACCACAAATAGCGGCCACTCGCCGCCGCCTGGCTTCAAGGTCATCAGCGACGCGCCAGTGATGCACCTGGCGTTGATTGTGTTTGATAGAGAGGGCGACGTCGAAACGGCACAGACCGATACGCCGAACCACATCGTCGAGGTGGTTGAATTCCGTGCGTTCAGTTTTCAGAAATTTTCGCCGCGCCGGCGTATTGAAGAAAAGGTCACGCACATCAATGGTCGTCCCCGGCGGATGAGCCGCAGGCTTGGGAGCGGTGTCGGCATCGCCACCGTTGACGGAATAGGTCCATGCCTGGGTCTCACCCTTGTAACGGGAGGTCAGCGTAACGCGCGACACGGAGCCGATACTGGGCAACGCCTCCCCCCGAAAGCCGAGCGTGCTCACCTTCACCAGATCATCAAAATCGGAAATCTTGCTGGTGGCGTGACGATCCAGCGCACTGGGCAGGTCATCACGATGGATGCCGCTGCCGTTGTCGCGCACCCGGATCAGCCCGGTGCCCCCCTTCTCGATCTCCAGATCGATCCGGGATGCGCCGGCATCCAGACTGTTTTCAATCAACTCTTTGGCCACCGATGAGGGGCGCTCCACCACCTCGCCTGCGGCAATCTGGTTAGCAAGGTGAGCAGAAAGTTTATGGATACGCATGGGAGATGATGAATTCCGGCCAAAGACCGGCGATTATACGCGACAGGGCACGAGGCTCCCAGCCACCGCAGAGCGAGCCGTTAACTGCCAGTGAGCGGTATGTGCAGCACCCGCCCCACATAGAGCTGGTCACTGCTGAGCTGGTTCGCCTGGCGCAGTGTCCGCAGGCTCACGTCATAACGGGCGGCAATGGCGGTCAGGGTATCACCACGCCGAATCACATGTTCCCGCCCCGCAACCCGCGTTCCCTGCGGCGGGTTGGCATTAAAGTAGCTGCGCACGCCTTTCATGATGGCGTTGACCATTTTCTGCTGATGGCGCGACGAGAGCAGGTTTTTCTCATCATCAGGGTTAGAGATAAAGGCCGTTTCCACCAGAATAGAGGGGATGTCGGGGGACTTCAGTACCACAAAACCCGCCTGCTCCACCCGGCGCTTGTGCAGCGGATTCACCTGGCTCATGTGCTTGAGCACCCGGGCAGCCACGTCCATGCTCGATTCAATCGTCGCGTTCTGAGAGAGATCGATCAGCACCGAGGCCAGCATGTCGTCCTGATCACCGGCCAGAAAACCGATAATGTCAGACGAGTTCTCCCGGTCGGCCAGCAAACGCGCCGCTTCAGTGGTCGCTCCCCGGCGTGACAGCGTGTAAACGGAAGTCCCCCGCACCCTGCGATCATCGAACGCATCGGCGTGAATGGAGATGAAGAGATCGGCGTTATTCATCTGTGCCTTCTCGATCCGCTGACGCAGGCCAATGTACTGATCGCCCGTACGAATCATCACCGGGCGCATACCGGGCTCCCGCTCCACCAGCTTTTCCAGACGACGGGCAATGGCGAGGGTGACATTCTTCTCATAAGTACCGTTATGGCCCCGGGCGCCGGGGTCACCGCCGCCGTGACCGGCATCAATAGCGATAACGATATCCCGATAGGGAGCTGCCCGGCGCACCACCTTTTTAACCTGGGCGGGCCGGCGCTCGGCCTGTGGCTTTTTCACTGCCACCGCTTTCTGTGCAGGCTTGGATCCGGCCTTCACCACGGGCTTCGGCGATTTGAACCCCTTCATCTCCACCACCAAGCGCTGGCGTTTGGTGCCGGGCACCGCTTCGAGGTAGACATCGGCCACCAGCGACTGACGCAGATCAACCACCATGCGCAGATCATCACCCTTGCGAATCCCCAGGCGGATGCCCTTGATGGGCGTGTCGGAATAATTCAACTGAGGGCTGCGGCCGGTGGGCACCACATCGAGCAGATCCACCACAAAGCGGTCGGGCTTGGAGAGGGAGAAATACTTGTACTTAACTGACTCACTCAACTCCATGCTGAGTTTTAGTGAACCGGTCTGCTGATCCAGACGCAGGGTCTGGTATTTGGCCGCCGCACCAAAGGCAACACCCGAAAACCCGGCGAACAGCGCCAGAACAGCGATAAAAAGCGAGCAAAATTGTCTTGTCACACTGGCCATATTATCTCTTGCCCATCGGTCATTCCTGCAACCCGCCCCAAACGGCTCTTTTCTCATATTTTTGAGTAAGATACAACACCTTCTATAGAAAATAGTACAAAAAGAGGCGCTTTTCCTTTGTTTTTGTTTTCTCGTCAGGAGAGACAATTTCTTTAACCTGTTCCCTAATCCGTATCCTCAGGGTGTGAGGCCAAAGCAGAGACAATACCCTCCCCCTGGGCACTCAGAGCCTCAAGATGGATCACGCGCGCAGGCCCATCGTAGTCGATATTCACCACCAAATCGGCCCGGGGCACCACACCTTGCGCCATCTGCGGCCATTCAATCAGCAGTAACGCCTTTTCCTGCAACCAGTCCCGCAGGCCCAGAAACTCCAGCTCTTCCGGGTCTGCCAGACGATAGAGATCAAGGTGATGGATATTGCGCTGCGCCACCTGGTACTGCTCCACCAGGGTATAGGTTGGACTTTTCACCGCCCCCTGATGCCCCAGCCCCTGAAGAAAACCGCGCACCAGCGTCGTCTTGCCCGCCCCGAGTTCGCCGATCAGGTAGAGCACCCCCTCCGCCGGTGAGGCGGCAGCCAGCCGGGCACCAAAGTCACGCATGGCACGATCATCAGCAATGGCGAAGCTAGACATGGAGAGTGGACCCCGACTCGGAAAAGGGCGCTATTTTACCCTGCTTTTCCCAAACCGGCATTGCCAGGCGGTCAGATGGAAGTGAAAGAGTGGCTCGCTGTCGTGGCATCCACCCAGGCCACGATTAAAGGGGAGAAAGTCCCTCCCCCTTGGTGGCCCCAGGCAAGCGGGGCATGCGCAACAAAAAACCTTTGCGCAGTATCCCCCAAAAAAGCTCAGGAAGGGAGGATAGCGTCAGACACGCTTTTTACCGTGCACCATCGCCCGGGCCAGATTCTCCTTGTGACGACGGCTCTCCAGCACCACGCCCCCGATATGCAGCAATACCAGCAACAGCGTGAAATTGACAAAGAACTCGTGAACCTCTTCGAGAAGGCCATCCTCTTCCTCCTCTTTACCGCCCTTCTTGCTCGCCTTGTGATCCGAACGATGATCATCGTCGTCATCCGCATAGGCGGTGGCGATAAATGAGACGTTGGGAACGGAGAGTTCCGCCGTCTTCAAACTGGCAAAAGGCCCCTCGCCCTCATCTACCCCCAGCAACACCATGCCGCTGAGCGTGGTGAAGGTCAGACTCAACAACAATGCCACCACCATAAGACCGCCGAGCGGGTTGTGGCCGATATAGCGTTTGGCACTGCCGGCCATCACGTCCCTGGCGTAGGCCTTGATGACAGCGGGAGAGTAGACGAAATCAGAAAAACGCGCATGTTCACTGCCAATCAGCCCCCAAATCACCCGCACAACCACCAATGTAGCAATGGCGTACCCGGACCAGAAGTGGATGTCCGTCTCTTCATCCCCGGTGAGGTAAGAGACGACAAACAACACCACCAGAGACCAGTGAAAGCATCGAACAAAAAGATCCCAGACTTTGACTTCGTTTTGCGTACTCATGGCAACCTCCTCCTGAAAAGATATAGGGCCACCCTAAACGAGAAGGTTAAAACCAAGCTGAATTTATCACCATTCAACTCTCCTTCCTCCTTGATGGGGTTTCTTCCATTAGCGGATAAACCAAAACGAAGTTGATTATTAAATCGATCCTCCCGCCGAGGGTCGGAGGAGAGAAAGCCTTGGCCCCTTGGAAACTCCAGGTATCATAGGAGCCGCTGCAAGCGGGCGAGGCTGAATCAGCTGTTCACCAAATAGCGCAGATGGGGCATCAAGTCAGTCGCCATCATGCCGCGCTCGCCCGCCAGTGCGGCCCGGTCCGCCGCAGCGGCGTGGAGGGAGACACCGGCTCGGGCAGCCTCTTGCAACGACAAGCCCTGAGCGATCAGCGCGGCAATCACGCCCGTTAACACATCCCCCATCCCCCCTGTTGCCATGCCGGGGTTGCCATCACTGCACAGCGCAATCGAACCGCCGGGATCACAAATCAGACTCCCCGCCCCCTTGAGTACAGCCACGCCGCCGTAGTGTTGCTGGAGCCGAGCAACCGCGTCAAAGCGATCCTGATTGATATCGTCGGTGGAAGTGCCCAGCAAACGGGCCGCCTCACCCGGGTGCGGTGTCATCACCCAGTTCGAGTGGGTGCCATCAGGGTACTCGGCCAGCAGGTTCAGGGCGTCGGCATCCACCACCAGCGGCAAATCACTTCCCAACGCCATCATCAACAGCGCCTGCGCCCAATCGTCGTGCCCCAACCCCGGCCCGATGGCAATCACCGTCGCCTTCGTCATCATTTCACTCAAATCGGAAATCGCCTCAACGCCATGCCACATCACCTCTGGCAGAGTGGCCACCATCGTCGCCACATGTTCCGGCCGTGTCGCCACCGATGTCAGCCCCGCACCTGTTCGCATCGCCGCCTCAGCGCTCATGCGCACCGCCCCGGCCATCCCATGGTTACCCCCAATAACCAGTACATGGCCAAAGCGGCCCTTGTGGGCGCTGCGAGACCTTTGCCCCAAAACCTCTCTCACCTTGACCCAGTCGATACGCTCAGCAGCGGCGGGCACTTGCGCATAGACGTTGTCGGGCACCGCCAGGCCATTGAACACCAGTTCACCGCACAACTCCGGTCCCTCGTCAGTGAACTGGCCCTGCTTCAAGGCGATGAAAGTCACCGTCAGCGCTGCCTTCACGGCCACGCCCAGTACGCGCCCGGTGTCTGCGTGAAGACCTGAGGGAATATCCACCGCCACCACGGGCACACCACTGCCATTGATGGCGTTGAGCAGATCGGCATATTCAGCCACCACCTCACGATCCAGCCCCGTACCAAAGAGCGCATCAACCACCACCTCAACACCGTTAAACAGATGAGGGTAGTAGGTGGTACAGACCAGCCCGGCCTCTCTCGCCTGCTGCCACGCCAGCGCCGCATCGCCAGTCAATGCGGCGGGATCACCGAGGGCAACCAGAATAGGACTCAGCCCGGCAGCCTGCGCCAGCCGCGCCACCACGTAGCCGTCCCCGCCATTGTTGCCACCACCACAAAAAATGAGAATGCGCTTTGCGTCGGGCCAGCGGTAACGGAGTTCGTCAAACACCGCCTGCCCCGCCCGATTCATCAACTGAATACCGCTGACACCTGCTGTTTCAATGGCGATTCGGTCCAGTTCACGCGCATCGGCAGCACGATAGAGCGTATAGGGTAATAGCGACATGCGAGGTATCATCCATCCTTATGAGTCATATCGAAAAACTACCCCAGGCCTCCCTCCCTGTCGACTACCTCAAACTCAGCCGACAGATCAAACAATGGGGCCGGGAGCTCGGCTTTCAGCACGTAGGCGTGGCCGATCTGGATCTGCGCGACGCCTCCGACCAGTTTAGACAATGGTTGGCCAAAGGCTATCAGGGTGAGATGGGTTACCTGGAGCGAAACATGGAAAAACGGGCGCACCCCGCACAACTCCACCCAGGAACCTTACGCATCATCTCCGTACGCATGGACTACCTGGTCGATACCACCCGGGCCGAACAGGTCATCAGCGATGCCGAGCTGGGGTTCATCTCCCGCTATGCGCTCGGGCGCGACTATCACAAGCTGATGCGCAAACGTCTGCAACAACTTGCCACCCAAATCAGTCAGCAGATCAGCAACGTCGGCTATCGCGTCTTTGTCGACAGCGCCCCCGTGCTGGAAAAAGCCCTTGCCGAAAAAGCCGGCCTGGGCTGGGTGGGCAAACACACCAACCTGCTCCACCGCAACGCCGGCTCCTGGTTCTTTCTGGGCGAACTCTATACCGACCTGCCGCTCCCCACCGACACCAACGTCAACCCGCACTGCGGCAACTGCACCGCCTGCATCGACATCTGCCCCACTCAGGCCATCGTCGCCCCCTACGAGCTGGATGCGCGGCGCTGCATCTCTTACCTCACCATCGAACTCAAGGGCAGCATCCCCCTCGACCTCCGCCCCCTGCTCGGCAACCGCATCTACGGCTGTGACGACTGCCAACTGGTCTGCCCCTGGAACCGCTTCGCCCACTTCACCCAGGAAGATGACTTCCAGCCACGCCACAACCTCAACGCCCCAAAACTGATCGAACTGTTTGGCTGGAGTGAAGAGGAATTTCTGAAACGCACCGAAGGCTCCCCCATTCGACGCATTGGCCATGAAAGCTGGCTGAGAAATATCGCCGTAGCACTGGGAAACGGACCAAAAACAGAAGGGGTAACAAGCGCACTAAAACAACACCAACACCACCCGTCACCAGTAGTGCGTGAACATGTGGCCTGGGCGTTACAACAACGCTAACAACGGAGTGTTCTGGCGAGGGCATCGCCCGTACCCCCCTCCTTCTTTTCCGTATTGACTGTGGGCATTGGCTGTGATGTCATTGAAGGCCATAGTGCTAGTCTTATCGAAGAGCGGTACTTCCGGTAGTGGCAATATCGATTAAAACGATAACCCACCCACGCCCTGAATTTTTTCAATTACGTTTATGCGAAAACAAGGAATGTTTTTCGAGCATGCACTGCTTCCGCCGGCCACAGGCAAGATGATACGCATCAACTGCCCCAGCATCCTTCACGAAGAAAAAAGAAATAAGCTGCAACGTATTAAAAGCATTAAAAATTAACCGAGGGAGGTTAACGAAATGAAGCTCCACTTTAAATCACTACTCACGTTGTCCCTATTGGCATCGCTCGCCGCTTGCAGCGGTGGTGGCGGTTCGGACAATACCTCGACGCCCCCACCCTCTCAACCCGCAACACAAACCCTTTCCGGTATATCACTGAGCGGGTCGGTTAATAGTTTGAATACGGGAGCCACCACGGCGGCGGCCCATGGCAGCGCGGGGGACCGGATTGAAGGGGCCAGCGTCACGGTCGTGGTCTACGCTGCTGACGATACCGAAATTGATCGCTTTCTCGCGACAACGGACGAAAATGGCGCTTACTACACACCACTGCCGGATTACAGTGAAGCGACAGGAAAATTTCCCTCGTGGATCGAAGTCATCACCAACAAGGATGGCTACGTCACCAGCAATAAAGTCTTCAGAAACCTCAGCTCAGACAGTGACCTCAACGCCCTGGTCAGGCTGGCCCGAGAGAACGTCGCCACACTTTCGCGCAACGACCTGGCCGGCGGCTTCACCGCCTCTGGGACACCAGCATTTAGATTTGGCCTGGTCAGAAACCGCGGTAACGGGGAGGTTGCGATGGTGGCCGGTGCCCAGTTCGACCAGGCGCGTGCTGCAGCTTCACACGAGACGCTACTGGATTTAACCATCCCGGTCGACAGAGTTGCTGATGATGTCGACGCCATCACGGCGGGGCTCGCGCATTTTGATCCTAACGACGTAAATCAGGTGCAAGCATTCCCCGGAGACTTCATCGGTGAGGGTGATCCCGATCAGCCAGGGGATGGGATTTCAATGAATCTCGGAGGAGCCAGCGCTGCTGCCGAAACAGATGAGTACCGCCTGATCTCCAGTGTATTTGCCCAGATCAAACTTCAAGACCAGGATGGCAACACGTTGGGGCTTAACACCGCCAGCGGCGCTTCGGCCGCAGCCAGCGATAATGCGGTGATGTACCTGCAAGTCCCCGCAGACAGCTATGAAAATATTACAGAGGATCGCGACCCGACGATTTCAGGCATTCAAGTGCCCATCTACGTCTATTCGGGTGGCTGGAAATTCGTCGGTAATGGCTCACTGGTGGAATATAACGGCACCGCCTATCAGGAGTATGGCCAGGGTTTGCCCATCGCACCAACAGATACCGTCTATGTCCGCATCACCATTGAAGAAGCCAATGAGTGGGTACAGTGGGTTAATCTGGATTGGCCTATTCGTGCCAGCTCCAATATTCAAAATGTCTGCTTCAGCGGCAATGTCCGCTACAGCGGCGATCAGCAGACGCCTTTCTCCGGCTATATGGATGTACAACTGCCTGATGGCGGGTATGAATGGGCCTACATCACCGAGGGGGTCATTTCACACCAAACGTTGCTCGACTCCAACAGCCCAGACACACTTGATCCTGCCAACTGGTCTTTTAACATCTGGAATGACCGCACCTACGCTAATGAAGCGCTTGGCACCTCATCCTTTAACAATCCAATTCTTACTGACGACGGCACCGGCAGCACCTGTAACGATTTTGGCACCATTGCGCTGGAGAACCCGCAACAGTGCCGCCTGACAGGGCAAGTTCAGCTGGCAACAGACAGTAGCCCCGCCCAAAACCGTTCCATGTTTGCCTCTGACGCTAACGGCTACTGGCGTTGGGCCAGTACGGATGCTGAAGGCCAATACGCTTTCGATGTGCCCTGCGGCCGCAACATTACCGTTCAGACCTGGGGTGATAGCTCAATCGAGAAAGTGGGCAACGTAAATGGCGCACAGGGCAACGATGAGGCCAGCGATGACGGTAGTGAAGCAGTCATTAATTTCAGCATCGCGAACCAGGCCCCCATCATTTCAGTCTCCGGCCCCACCACGGCAACGTTCTATAGCAGTACCGGCATGGCGACTGCTGATTTCTGGGGCTGGGCCTACGATGCAGACAGTACTGATGTCAGCCTGACCTGGGAATGTACCCCTGCCGATACGTGTGACTTTGTCGATCCAGCCACAGCCAGCAGTGTCAGCACATACGTTGGAATGCAGTTCCAGGCAACGGCTGCCGGCACCTACAACTGGACGGTCACTGCCTCAGACGGTAATAAGTCCGCATCCGCCACTGGCACTATCGAGGTGGATGATGCTGACAATCGCAAACCGATCATCGTTGACATCAACCGGGTATCCGATGCAGGTGACCTGGAGTATCTCTACTGTTATCGTACAAGCGGCTCGCTGACGTGCGATGACTACAGCCGGGCAGGAGAGTTGACCTACCGCGTCTCCGCCTATGATCCGGATGGCAACCCGCTCACCTACGCCTGGAGCAACTCCGCCTGTGGTGATACCCCGGAGTGTACTTTTTCTGTCACGGCGGGTGCGGTTAACGACATTTCAGTCGAAGTCACAGACGTTCCTACAGCCGGCACAGCACAAACGGCCACAGGCATAGTGGCTGTCACTGTCCAGCAAAACCAGGCACCGTTTATTGTCTACGCCTATGCTGATCCAATCGCCACCGAGACCGATGGCAGCGATACCAACGCAACAGAGATAAACCTGCAGGCTGCGGCCATTGATGATGCCGACGCGCTTGGCGAAACAGCCTACGCCTGGTCAATCGATGGTGGTGCGCTATCGCTCAGCGGCTCTTCTGCCGTCATCGCAACCGGCTCACTTGCCAGTGGTACTCACGACGTTCAACTGACCGTTACCGATAGCGAAGGGGCAAGCAGCACGAGCTCGTTCGTCATCAGAGTTGGCGCGCCCGGCAACGTCAACGTCATCGTCCAGTAAAAGGGGGGAGTCAAGATGAAAAATAGTGCGCTAACCAATCACAGCGCTAAAGGGAGAAAGGCCATGAGAAAAAAACAAATTGCCATCGTCATCAGCAGCCTGTTGGCAACCGGCCTGGTCGGGTGTAATTCTGCTACGGATAACGCTGCCGCACCCACTGCACCAGCCGCGGCACAGAGCGAGACGAAATCCAGCGCTAACGTTACATTTAGCGCCGCCTTTCCGGCAGCGGGAAGCGCCCAGGCGGCCGTCATTGATGAAAATGCAACCTCCATCCGGATTCAGGTATACGCTACGGAGGTCAGCAACTGGGGCGACTACTTTAGCCAGCAGAACAATTACGGCGGTTATTATGATGAATACAACGGCTACGGCGGCTACAGCGAAGAGACACTGGTCAGTGAATTCTATCTCAACGCCGCCTCACCGTCTCAGTCCGTTTCACTCATCCCTGGGCCCTATCGCATCATCGCCTCGCAGTTCGACGATGCCGGCCTGGAAAACAACAGGCCCATCAGTGAAGCGGTGACCTTGGGCGAACTGGTCTCAGGTGACAACTCGGTCGTACTCAACATGCTGCACGGCACCTGGACGTTTAAGGATGCTGACAATGTCGACGCACCACTGGAGCTTCTTCTGCTCAATCGCACCGATCTGGTGGACATCGACCCGGACACTGAAGGACAGCAGCCACTTGACTGGGATCCATCCACCCCCGACACAGTGGAGTCAGCTGCCGCAGCACTGGGGTTAACTGAAGCCCCCATTAAAGGCGTTCATTTAATCGGTATGCCCGGCCTGTCAGGTTTTGATGGCTATGGCGAATACGCCAGCGCCTCGGCCGCCGGCGACGTCTCGCCCTGGGAGGCGATAGGCCGCTTTGGTTACGGCATGTTCATTCGTCAGGATGATGGTGCCGGGAACGAGGACGTATACACCCCATCCCAGTACGGTCAGCTGTGTTCGGCGTTAAGAGAACAATGCACCTACATGGAAGGAAACGTCGGGGTCGTATTGCATGAGTTCGACGGTGCAACCAACACCAATATCGCCCATGTAGACCTTGGCTCAATGAGCATCTCCTTCTCGTCCTATAACGGAGAGTACGACACAGGAAACAGGGATGGATTTGAAGCCGGCCTGTTCACCGTAGCGCGCTACGAAGCGCAGGAACTTGGCTATGGCGGCTACAGCGATGGGCCGGGGGAACCCGTGGATGACGGCACCAATTACGTCTACACCCCGGCACCCGAAGAGAACACGTACCAATGGTCAACCAGTTACTACAACCCTGACACAGGCACCTACGAGCCCCTCTACCTCGCCAATTTTTCGGTCGATGAGGAGGTGATTTCACAACCCAATGACGAGAGCCCGATCTTTGACCTGGCCAGGGAAACTGTAGCCACCGATGGCAGTACAATCGTCGGTTCGATCGTCGAGTACGTGGTGGTCGGCAACTCCGCCAGCAACGGCTATACGGGGGCAGAGGCCCCCAGTTACAACGCCCCTGGCCCTGCGCCGGTGCAGGTAGCCGCCATCAGGAGAGCGTTGGCACTGGATAACATCGCTCTGAAAGCCGGGCTCAAAGCCAAAAGCGCCAACGCCAGCGGCCCCGACTGCCGAACCCTGAGCTTCAACAATACCAACCTGAGTGCCAACTACGCCTGGGATGAGGAGACGTCTCAATGGATCGCTGGCGAGTATAACAACAGCTACTACTGGAATGATACGACGATCAGCGGCGACGACTTGAACGGGGACGGAGTGGTGAGTGTCTTTGAAACGGGAGTCGTCAGAAACCTGACGTATCAGGAAACCTGGGATCCCGACACTTCAACCTACATCCCCAGCGGTGAGGATCTTGACGGGGACGGTACGGTCGAGCAATTCGAAAATGTCTCTGCCCAACAAGGCAATTGGGACAGCACCGTGGAAGCCTGCATCCACCCCTTCACCCTGAAGGGGGGACAACTGACCTATACGGTCGACACCAGCGTGGATGTAGCCAGTGAATAGACCGTAGCACGCTATAAGCAAGTCAGAAGAAGGGAGGCAGCACAGCCTCCCTTCTCCGTTTCCAGGACAACACCTCCCTTTATTTCACGGCTGAAGAACGCGCTTTACGTTAATATGTGGAAATCACGCCTTCGGTCTGCCACCTCAGCGAATTATGCTAAAAACTGTCTTCATCGCCCTACTGCTCTTTTGCGAAGCCCTTATTGGCGCTGAACAGCCCTATCTCGCTGGAGAAATTATCGTCGGATGGCACCACAACACCAGCACCAATACGCGGGTTAAATCAGTCATTGGAAAAAACTGGCCAGGTCATGAAAGAGCATTACGCAGCGGCCCCTTCGCTCATCGCCGCCTGTCGCACATTCGCCTGACCGACCCCACCCGCATGGCCGCAACACTCAGAGCCCTGCGCGCCGACCCACGCGTCGCCTATGCGGAGCCTGACTACCTCGTGCGCGTTGCCCAAACCCCCAACGACACGGATTACAACAAACAGTGGGCCCCTGCCTTTTCCGGCTTTGAAACGGTATGGGATAACATCTCAA
>JALTMR010000278.1 GCA_027001525.1 Gammaproteobacteria bacterium | reverse complement strand
CGATCCGGCCAATGTTTTTTACACCATTACTGACCGTGGACCGAACGTAAAATGTAAGAGTAGCGGCACCGTGATTGGCGTCAAAGATTTCTGCGGGACGGGAAATGACAGTAATAAAATCTTTCCGTTACCGAATTACACGCCGCGCATTTACAAAATAAAATTAAATGCTGATTTCACGGTGGAAATTCTCGACACCACCGAGCTAAAAGACACGGCTGGCAAGCCGATCACTGGCCTGACCAATCCACTCATTACGACCAACACGGAAAAATCATTTGGCCCCGACGGCGCGCAAATCGCCTTCGATGCCAATGGGCTTGATACGGAGTCTATTGCCGCACTCAGTGATGGCAGCTTTTGGATTTCCGATGAGTACGGCCCTAGCCTGGTGCATGTGGCGGCTGGGGGGCGCATCATCGAACGCGTAGTGCCTGGCTCGGTGGCCGCTGATCTCAGCAGCGCCAGTTACCCGATCACCGGCGCACTGCCGGACGTTCTGAAGTTCCGCAAACTCAATCGTGGCATCGAGTCGCTGGCCATTTCGCCAAATGAAGACTTCCTTTACTTCATCATGCAAAGCCCGCTGGCCAACCCGGATAAGGCGGCCTACTCCAGCTCACGCAACGTGCGCCTGCTGAAGTACACCCTCAATAATGACGGCAGCCTGGGCCAGCGCATCGGCGACTACGTCTACATCCTCGACACCCCGCAAACCTTTGCCGACCTGCACAGCCGCAGCGGCGATCTGAAAAATGGCGCGTTCCGCAAGCAGAGCAAGGTCAAGATCAGCGAGATGGTGGCGGTGGGCACGGATGATCTGATCATCCTTGAACGCGTCAGCAAAGTGACCAAGCTGTATCGCGTGGATCTCTCCACCGGTGAGCGGTTGATCAGTAACGGCACCGTTGCCGGCGTGAGCGACATTGCCGTCCCCAATAATGAATCCACTAGCGACAAAACTCTCGCCCAACTCTACGACCCCACCAGCGTCGGCGCTCAACCGCTGATGAAGTCGCTGGTATTTAACAGCCTCACCGACATGCCCAAAGGCATGAGCCTGCCCAGTAAGGTAGAAGGCATCGCCCTGCTCGATGACAATTATGTGCTGCTGATCAACGACAATGATTTCGGCATCGAGGGCGACCCCACCGTGGCCACGATACTGAAAATCGGCCAGCGTTTACGCAGCGAGGAAACCCGCTCACAGCGCATCAAGCTGGTGCAGCGCAGCAGCTATGCCTCGGGTATTTACGACCAGAGCGCCGCAGAGATCAGCGCCTACGCCAAGGCCACGCAGGAGGTGTTCGTCACCAATGCCGCCACGCGCATGATCGATATTCTCGACGCCAGTAATCCCGCCGCGCTGAACAAGGTCGCGCAACTGGAGCTGACCACCGATATCAATGATCCACTCCTGGGCAACGTCAACAGCGTCGCCGTGCATGGCAAGCTGCTGGCCGCCTGTCTCGAACGCGACGACGGCCTCGGCAACAGCAAACAGGGGCGCGGTATCGTCGCCTTTTACGACATCGACACGCGTGGTCTGCTGAAGACCGTCGAAGTGGGATATCTGCCGGACATGGTCACCTTCACGCCCGACGGCAGCAAGCTGCTGGTGGCCAACGAAGGTGAACCCAACGCCGCATACACCGTCGATCCCGAGGGCTCTGTGAGCTTGATCGCCATCACAGACGGCACGCCTGCCGACATCGCCACCGAGGTCGGTTTCGCTGATTTCAACGCCGGTGGCGCGCATGCTGCCGAACTGCCTGCGCAGGTGCGCGTGTTTGGCCCCGGTGCCAGTGTCGCGCAGGATCTGGAGCCGGAATACATTACCGTGGCGGAGGACTCGCAGCGTGCCTGGGTGGCCCTGCAAGAGAATAACGCCCTGGCCGAAATTGATCTGCATAACGCCCGCATCACGCGCATCAGTGCACTCGGTTACAAGGATTACAGCCAGCAAGGTAATGCTCTGGATGCCAGTGATCGTGACAACGTCGCCGGGCTAAATGGCACGGTGCAGCGCAATGGTCGTGGCAAAATCAACATCCGCAACTGGAACAACGTGCTGGGCATGTATCAGCCGGACAGCATCGCCAGCTTTCGCGTTGACGGCGTCGACTACGTGGCCACCGCCAATGAGGGTGACAGCCGTGATTATCCCGGCTTCAGCGAGGAAGTGCGCATGGCCGATGTGGTGGCAAATGGTTACATCCTCAGCAGCGAACTGGATGCCGATCAGGCCGAAGAAGCCTTGGGTCGACTCAAGTTCACCAGCACCATGGGCGAAAGCAACGGCGTGTGGAATACCCTGTATTCCTACGGTGCGCGTTCTTTCTCCATTCGTGACGGCGATGGCAATTTACTCTTCGACAGTGGCGATGACATGGCGCGCATCACCGCTGCCAATGTTGGCCAAGACTTCAATGCCAGTAACTCCAAGGCACCCACCAGTAAAAAGAACGACCGTTCCGGCGCCAAGGGTCCTGAGCCAGAGGCGCTGGTTGTCGGTGTGGTCGACAATCGTCGTTATGCCTTTATCGGTTTGGAACGGGTGTCCGGCATTATGGTGTATGACATCACCGCACCGCGCTCGCCGCAATTTGTGCAATATCTCAACAATCGCGACTTCAGTAAAGATCCCAGCGTGGAAGCCGCCGGTGACGTCGCCCCCGAAGGCATGAGCTTTGTCCGCGCTGAAGATAGCCCCAGTGGCAAGCCGCTGCTGATTGTCGCCAATGAAGTCAGCGGCACCACCACCGTGTACGAAATCGAATAAGTCCCTTCCCCTTATTCGATCACATACGGCCGATTTTTATGAGTAACAGTAGAGGAGTACCTTTGAATGCGCACTGATTTATGGGCGAAAAAATTATTACCGCCATAAAACTTTTATTGCAGTGTTAGCGGCTGTCATCTGCGCAGCCAAAACTGTGCGCACAAATTAAACCATCCCTCAGCAAATTAAAGAAAGGAGATACCGAAGTTACACATGCCTCTATTTCTGCAGCGCGCCGTTGAGTGAGAGCTTTTCGAGCACGTCTCCTTCGCCCGTCCCGATGCCATCATTGACAGCATCTCCGCGTGCAAGGCCCGCCTGCGCATGGGCGAGGCCTTGGCGAAGAAGATCGATCGGGTGTTGCCGAACCACGATCTCGACGTGGTGACCCCCATTCCCGACACCAGCCGCACCTTCATCATGCCGGAGCAGAAGCAGCGCAGAAAGTTGCGCGCCAGAAGCTCAACGCCATGGAGCTGGAATTCAAGGGCAAGAACATACTGTTGGTGGACGACTCCATCGCCCGTGGCACCACCTCCAAACAGATCATCCAGATGGCCCGTGAGGCCGGTGCCAAGATGGTCTACTTTGCCTCCGCCGCGCCACCGGTGCGTTATACCAACGTCTACGGCATCGACATGCCCTCGGTGAACGAGCTGGTACACCAGGATCTCGACGACCTGATCGAGACCGCGCGGCGCGGCGATCCCAAAATCAGCCGCTTCGACACCTCGATGTCCGACGGCATCTATGTACCCGCGACATCACCACGGACTATCTCGACTTCATCGAAGGCCGTCGCAACGACGGCGTGCGCAGCAAGCAGCGGGAAGACAACGCCGTCATCGACCTGCACAACAGTGCCTGATTGACAGGCAGGGATGCCTTCACTAATCTTGAACCTGAATCCGCACCTTCATGACGGGCGTAGCACACCAAAAGGAGGCGCTCTGCATCCGCCCTGAAGGTACGGATTCAGGTTGGATCTACAGCGCCGATTTGATATCAGCTTGCGGGCGCTTTAACAAATGCAGCTAAAGCGAGGGAAACCTGCTTTGGCCTGTGGTGAACGCGACGATGGCCGGGCGGGTTTTTTCGTGCCGGCGGGAAAAACATTTGCCACAGAGGCACAGAGTACACAGAGAAGATTATTTCTCGCCAAGGCGCAGAGTTCGCAAAGGAAAAGTATCAGTGTCTTTCTTGGCGGGCTCTGCGAGCTTTGCGAGAAACAAAAGCATTTTTTCTCTGTGTTCTCCGTGTCTCTGTGGTGACAAATGAATTTATTTGAGCAAGGTATGAATCATGGCCAGCAATGACGACAGACCAACCGACGAGACATTAGGCTTCGACACCCTCGCCGTGCGAGCGGGCTATAACCGCACCAACGAGGGTGAGCACGGCGAGGCTATCTTCGCCACTTCCAGTTATGTCTACGAGAGCGCGGCGCAGGCTGCAGCACGTTTTTCCGGCGACGAGCCTGGCAATATCTATTCGCGTTTCACCAATCCCACCGTCAATGCCTTCGAGCGGCGCCTGGCGGCGCTGGAAGGCGGTGAGCGCTGCGTCGCTACCGCTTCGGGCATGGGCGCCATCCTCACCGCCTGCCTCGGCAGCCTCAAGGCCGGTGATCACATCGTCTCCTCGCGTGCCATCTTCGGCTCCACGGTGGTGTTGTTCGACAACATCCTCGCCCGCTTCGGCATTGCCACCACCTTTGTGGCGCAGACGGATCTCGACGCCTGGCGTGCGGCCATCCGCCCCGAAACGAAGATGCTGTTTCTGGAGAC
>JALTMR010000277.1 GCA_027001525.1 Gammaproteobacteria bacterium | reverse complement strand
CGGCTGGGACAAAAAGCGTAGTTCAAGACCATCCACATTGAACGGCTGCGATCGTCGGGTGCTGTATGCGGTACATAGCCGCCATTCGGAATGCGCCGCGCCCAGCAGTTCAAGCGCCGAGTAATGGGAAAAGACCGCATCCGGCCGCAGCGCCGCCGCCACAAGAAAGCGATCCGGCTGAAATTTCGCGGGTTCAACACCAGGCGGTACTGAGGCATAGACACCCCGTACCAGCTTTTTCAGCTTGCCGCGGGCAGCCGAGTATTTCAGGCGCTCTAGCGTCGCCTTGCGCCCCCCGGTCGGGGCCAGGAGCCGAACAGCTTCATCGAGATTAAACACCCGATGAGTCTGCAGAAATGTGCTGGTATCCATGAGCCTGCTGATACTTGCCAATATTTGCGTATATAGGGGGTATATTCCCCCACTAACAACAAATATGTCAAGTTCTTGCGTAAACCTCTCCCATAATATGTGTCATCTGAGAAAGATGGACGATATCTGGTGCTCAAGATCCACTGAAACACAATATATTGTGGTTTTGTTGATAAATCTGGCTAATACCGGTATTATATACAAAGTACGCTTGCATGCTCACTGAGCGGGCCGCTTGGCGGTGCCGAGTCAGGACGAGCAGGCCCGGTGTCTCAGCACGCTGAGCACAGGTGGGTTACTCCTGATAGCTGGAGCCCCAGAGGGTGCAACCAACCTTTAAACGACTGGGCGAAGTGAACCGGTAAGGCCCAGCTCATACACGAATAAGAAATGCCAACAAGCCTATATGACAAGGTAAGAAAAAGTCGTTCCCTGTGCAATGCATGGCGAATCGTGCATGGCAACGGTATAACATCGAAGTCAGATGCCACACGCAAGCAAATTAAGGAATTCGATCAGGATTCTTCCAGGCATCTCAATCGTATTGGCAGGCAACTACGCGGAAGAAAGTTTCAATTTCTTCCTTCAGAGGGCATTCTTCAGCAAAAACCCGGCAAGTCCTCAAAACGTCCTATCGTAAAATCTCCGATTGAAAATCGGATCGTTCAACGCGCCATACTGGATGTTCTCCAGTCACATGCCCCTCTCTCGCCTTATTTTAACGTACAGACAAGCCTTGGTGGCATCAAGGACCGGGGCGTTTCTGATGCACTGCGAGCCGTCTATGATACCATCCAGGCCGGTGCCAAATACTTTCTGCGTTCTGATATAGAAGCCTTCTTTACGAAGATCCCAAAGCCGGCCATCCTCTCAATTATTGGCGGTACAACGTCTGACAGTGATTTTCTTGATCTGTTCAAGAACGCGATAACAATCGAACCATCCAACATGGAACAACTTGGCGCAGATAAGAACGCCTTCCCTATCCACGATATCGGCGTCGCACAGGGCTCATGTTTATCACCTTTGCTCGGTAATATCCTGCTCAATGAGTTTGATATTGAAATGAATAAAGGCGACATCACCTGCATCCGGTACATCGATGACTTTATTATCCTGGCACCCTCGCTGAGAGCAATAAATTCAGCTTTCAGGAAGGCGTCAAGACTTCTCCATAAACACGGACTAAAAGCATATAATCCCAAAAACGACCACGATAAAGCCGAGTCAGGAAAAACAACGAAAATGTTTTCGTTTCTCGGCTGCGAAATCAAGCCGGGGCTGATTCGCCCAAACAGGAAATCCCAGAATCGGTTGCTGAAAAACATCGATGAATTATTCAATGAAAGCACCGCACTCATGAGCGACCCACACAGACTTATCAGACAGCACCGAACAGTCACAGAAACCCTGAATGATGTTAGCAATATCATGAAAGGCTGGGGTAATCAGTATTCATTCTGCAACGACCCCGCACTAATGCGGCGCATAGATGCCAGAGTCGATAAAAAAATAGCAGCTTACTTGTGCCACTATGCTGAAGCCAAGTCCTACTTCGACAGAAGAGAGCAGCCATATAACCG
Organism: Gammaproteobacteria bacterium; assembly: GCA_027001525.1. GTDB lineage: Bacteria > Pseudomonadota > Gammaproteobacteria > Tenderiales > Tenderiaceae > JALTMR01. Next base: position 2,622 of record JALTMR010000277.1, on the reverse strand, counting down.
GCGAAGACTGCTTGGTGTACATCTACTCATTGATAGTAAAAACTCCCCCATTATCACCACATAACAAATCATCGGCTATGAGCCTGGCAGTTACAGGCCAATAGTGGGGGCTATCATTTTTATGATCAGCCCGCAGACTATTCAGTGTTTATGTAAACTGTGGATTTTCTGATACCGCTCTTTGCCGCAAAGTTCTAGAATAATTTACAGACACCCGCATTGATACTACCTCTATAAGGACATCCCAAATTTGTTTAGATAACGCGCCCATAGGAATGGTGCTTGCGTACTTTGCCCTGATGTATGGCTCCTTCTTTGGTTTGTTCACCACGGTCCCACTATTAACTTTTGATCCAAGCTTCCGCGCATAAACTATCTTTGGATCTTCCCCCTCGTCAACAGGTAATACACCAATATACTTTTCAAGGCACTGTTTTGTCTCCCACCACACACCGTCGCAAATCGCCCATTCCAGATCGATATTGAAAAAATGCGCATTTAAATCCTTGCATTCGTTATTCAGTTGAGTCGCCTCTCTCTTCCGGTCTGCGATTTTATCGTAAGTAAGATCCCCTAACTTGCCGGCCTTCTCGCTAGATAGGGTGTATCCAGCGTCATTCAACGCTCTTACTGCCGCACGCTCCCCATTTCCACCACCCTTGCTAGCCGCATCTGCATCAAATAGGCATAACCATCTTATTGGGTATACTCCGTTTCTTTCATAGCTTTTTAACAACCGAATCCAGGGCGCAAATTGAGTCTTCCCACCCGTCTCCTGGACATGTATGCCTGACAACATTTCCGTATTATCTAGCCTTCGAAGCCTCCTCAGAAGTATCTCGAAAAGAACCCTGTCTCCCGGCCCTTCCACCAGCAACACAACATTAGAGAAAAAGACCTCACCGGTGGAATTTGTCATAAGTGCTGTATTAATTTCCTCTCGAGCACTGGTCTCAATGCTAGGAGAAAAGAACTTCCTGTCACGAACGAGGCATACTTCGTTGTAATACGACTCATCCACAACAATTGGAGAATGTGTTGTTATCAGCAAACGCATAGCTGAATTCTTTCTTAGACTATGACGAAGAATATCCGATATATCGCGTTGTGCGACAGGATGGAGAAACGCTTCCGGCTCTTCAATAGCCATATACATCGCTTTATTTTTTTGTTCCGCATTCGTCGCCAATGTCATTGCCACATCCAACAGACTCTGCAGACCATTACCGACATGCCCCACACTCACCATATTGCAGTCATGCTCTCCAGTCGTAATACGAAGGCTGACCTGGTTTTCAATCCATTTAGCGAGACTTTCATTGCTCTTGGGGAAATCTATTGAAATTCGTTTCGCCAACCCTTGCGGAAGATGCGGCTTGACACCAGCCCAGAAAGGGTCAGTTGCATTCTTAACAAGGGTTGCAATATCACGCAGAATATTTCTTGCCTTTCGATACTCTGCCGGCGTACCACCGTGTCCACTATATCGAACCAACTCAAGCAAATGTGCATTCAGATTCTGATTAAAAGCGCTCTTGAATCGATAAGCATCTGCATCCCTTGCTGCAGGTATAAGCGCGAAATAGATGCTGTTAGAAAGATACGTTAGCAAATTCTGGGCGCGGTTATCCCCTGAAGTTTCGCCCCTTTTCGGCTTACCACAGTTCAGCCTTATAGTTGCATTCCTGGGTTGATAGGACATGCGCAACTGCACAGTGTTCTCAGCACTATCGATGTATTTTCTTCGTATGCGCCCGTCTTTAATGGTGAGATATAGCGTGAACCTGCGTGCGCGATGCCTCTCATTATTAGCAGGAACAATAAGCTCACATTCTTCCTGTGATAATGGCCTATCAGAGTTCGCAAGTGACGCATCTTTAGCGACAGTGTTAAGCAGGAAATCGATAAGCAAAAGCAGAGACGACTTCCCTTCGTTATTCTGACCAAGCAGTATGGTTGTTTGTCGGTCTAGATCAATATATGCATCTCTGAATCCTCGCAGATTTTCAATACGTGCTCCAACTATTGCTACTCGACTCATAGGGCACCATATTTGTCTATAAGATCAAAAACGCGGACCAGTTATCCCAACCACCACAAACAATGCCTATAATCCCAACACCCCAGACACCCACCAGTCTTCATCAGATTTTGCAAGAACCACTGCGTACTCCTCCGCCAGCTTCTCCTTCGACTCACCATCAATCCCACCCGGTATCTGATCAACCGGCGTATCAGAGATAATATAGCCGTCCAGCGTGATTTTCTTTTTCACAAATCCGTCAGACTTGCCCAGTTCACGGAATGCGGCCAGGGCTTGCACCTTGTCACTCTGCAGTGCATTAGGCGTTTCATGATGCAGACCATGCGGTTCCAGCAACACGATTCGCTGGCGCGCGGGCTTGCTGTGTTTCACCCAGAGAATAAAGTCAGGATAGAAGCCGCTCTGTCGGTAGAGGCCGACACCAATCCTGGGCAGGTTACGCAGCACGTAGAGGTGTACGCCTGAATGGTGTTGGTGGTTATCCTTCCACCACTTGGTGAGGGTTTCCAGCAACGAGACCTCGCTGGCCTTCAATGGCGCCGGGCTAATGGAAAGGCCTTCATCCAACCCCGCCTCAT
>JALTMR010000276.1 GCA_027001525.1 Gammaproteobacteria bacterium | reverse complement strand
GTCAAACCCGTGACCGCCAGTCAGCCGGGTCTATCCCATTGAAAATTTGTGAATAAAGGGAGTTATTATGCGAAAGCGTCTTATATACCGGGCAATAGCCTCTTCACTTGTACTTTTTTCCGCCCAAGCAGCGGCCGTGCCTTTTGGCTCGGTTGACCCGCGCTCCATGGCCATGGGGGGCGTTGGTGTGGCGTCGGGCACCAGTGCCAATGCCGGTTTTCTAAACCCGGCACTACTGGCTGCGGCCCAATCTAATGAGGACTTCTCTCTCGAACTGCCCATCATCTACGCCCGCGTCTCGGACCCGGATAAGCTGATCGACGAGATCGATAGTTATCAGAACGATGACCTGGAGGGTAAGCTAACCGCCAGCATTGATGCCTACACCGCAACTCCGACAAACCAGAATGCGGCGCAGGTCGGTGCCGATGCCGAGGCACTGCTGAACCAGTTATTGAGGCTGACCAATAAAACCCTGGAAGGTGAGTTTGCCGGAGGTTTTGTGGTGGGCATTCCCAGTAAAAAGTTTGGTGCCTCTCTGACCATTGGTGCCCGGGCGGTGGGGGGTGGTGTGTTGAATGTGACGGATGAAGACCAGGCCAGGATTCAGCAGATTATTGATGATGCCTTGGCCGGTACGCTCACTTTGCTTACAAACCCCGACGTGGCGGATCAGATTGCGGGCAATGATATTGTTGATAAGTTGACCTCCAACCTTCAGGCGAGGGGGGCGATACTGGCGGAAGTTGGTCTTTCTCTGGCGCGGGAGTTTAATGTTGGAGGGCACGATGTCGCCATCGGCATCACCCCAAAGCTTGTTAAGGTGACGACGTTTGATTACCGCCTGGATGTTAACACCGCTGAATTCAACGCCGATGAAGGACAGAAGGAGTACAGCAATATCAACTTCGATCTGGGCCTGGCCAAAGATTATAACAACGGCTGGAAGGTTGGTTTTTCCGTCAAGAACCTGATTGCTCAGGAATATAAAACCGTGCTGGGTCACACCGTAGCCATTGATCCTCAGGCTCGTGTCGGCATTTCTCACGCCACTGAGTGGGTGACGGTGGCGCTGGATGCGGATCTTAACTCGGCAGAGCCGGTGAGCTACGGTTCGGCAACGCAGTACGTGGGTATTGGTGCGGAGCTGGATATCTGGGACACCGTCCAGCTGCGAGTGGGTTATCGTCACAACCTGAAAGACAGCGACACCAGTGTGCCTACCGTGGGCATCGGCTTCTCGCCTTTCGGTGTGCATATCGATCTGGCGGCAGCGGCGAACGATAACGAAACGGCCGTCTCCGGGCAGCTGGGGTTTCGTTTCTAGTGTGATTGCTGTGTAACCACGCTGCTGGCCCCGGTTTTCTACGGAGGGCCGGAGCCGGGTTGGCGTGTTACGCCGTTGATCGAAAAAAGGTGATCTAAAAAGGCCTCTGCTGATGCGGAGGCCTTTTTGCTTGGTGCGCGGTCAATAGGCATCTGCGGCGGGAGGTGGCAAAATAGCCCCCTTCTCCGTTATCAGACAGGTGTTGTTATGAAGAAGTCATCCTCCCTTCTCGTTGTTTTCATCTCCTCTTTTCTATTCAGTGCATTGGCTCAGGCGGGGGGCAGTGTGTGGGATGAAATTAAGGCCCAGTTTGACGGGCCGCTGGATATCAAGGTCTATCACAGCCCCAAGTGCGGCTGTTGCAAGGACTGGGTGCTGCACCTGGAAAAGCACGGTTTTAATGTCGACGACGTTAAAACGCAGGAGATGAACAGCGTCAAAAGTCGTTTGGGCTTGCCTGCCAACGTGGCTTCTTGTCATACCGCGGTGATTGATGGTTATCTTATCGAGGGGCATGTGCCTGCGGACGATATCAAGCGCCTGCTATCAGAACGCCCCAATATTCGCGGCCTCTCTGTACCGCAGATGCCGGTGGGAACGCCTGGCATGGAGAGGGGGCAGCGCAAGGATCCTTTTGCCGTGGTCTCTTTCGATGAGCAGGGGAATATTGGTGTGTTTAACCAGTATTGGGCTTATTAGGAGCCTGTCGGACTCGGGAATAATCTCCCGCCATGCTCGCTGACGCGATAAAAAGGGGCTGACGATCTGCCCGGAGGGAGCGCCACAAATTCGCCGCCACTGCGTTGCCGTTCTTGAAAAGGTGGCCGACATTTCCTGCGAACGGCGCCTTGTTGCGACAAATTTGTGACGTTCTATATGCGCGTATTGTCCGTTACACCACACTAGCGTGAGCCATTCACGACAATGGTTTTGCCCTTGGCGGAGATGAGCCCCTCTTCTTCCATCGTTTTCAGCACCCGCCCGGCCATCTCCCGTGAGCAGCCGACAATGCGCCCCAGCTCCTGACGCGTGATGCTGATCTGCATGCCGTCAGGGTGGGTCATGGCGTCGGGTTCTTTGGTGAGGTCGAGCAGGGTGCGGGCAATGCGGCCACTGACATCCATAAAGGCGAGCCGTGCGACCTTGTCTGAGGTGCGGCGCAGTCGTAGCGCCATCTGCGAAGCGAGCTGGAAAAGGATGTCGGGGTCGGTTTTGGCGACTTCCCGGAATTTCTCATAGCTGATCTCGCCCACTTCACACTTGCCTTTGGCCCGGATCCAGGCACTGCGCTGGGCTTCATCGCCAAACAGCCCCATCTCACCGAAAAAATCCCCGGCGTTGAGGTAGGCCAGCACAATCTCCTTGCCATCGTCATCCTCCGTTACCACGGTGACCGCGCCACTGATGATGTAATAGAGCGAGTCGGGAATGTCCCCGGCGTAGATGATGATCGATTTATTGGGGTATTGCCGCCGGTGGCAATGCGATAGAAATCGCTCGATGACGGGCGGATGTTTGGGGAGTGCTCTGGCTCTGATCATGGGACTGTCCCTGGCTGGTCTGGCGGTACTGCACACTATCTATCGACCGCTCCGGTCCAAGCTTTGAGGTATGATATGCGCCGGTTTGTGGATCGGCGTAAGGAGCAGGGTATGAAAGCGCGTATCAAGTGGGTGGACGATGCTATGTTTGTGGCTGAGTCAGGCAGTGGCCATGCGGTGGTGATCGACGGCCCCCCTGATGGCGGTGGTCGCAACATGGGAGCGCGGCCGATGGAGCTGCTGCTGATGGGAACGGGGGCTTGCAGCGCCTACGACGTGTTGCTGATTTTGCGCAAGGGGCGTCACGCTGTCAGTGATTGTGTCTGCGAAGTCTCGGCGGAACGGGCCGAGGGTGTACCGGCCGTATTCACCAAAATTCACCTGCAATTTACGGTGACGGGGGCGGGGCTGCGCGAGAGAACGGTGCAGCGGGCAGTAGAGCTCTCGGCTGAAAAATATTGCTCTGCGTCCATCATGCTGGGCAAAACCGCAGAGATAACACACGCTTTTACGCTGATCGACAGCGGTGATGCCGCAGATGATTAAACCAAAACCGACCTCTGGCATGCGCCATGTGGCGCTCTTTGTGGCAGACCTTGAGGCGACGGAGCACTTCTACGTGGCGCTGCTGGGCATGACGGTTGAGTGGCGGCCGGATCCGGATAATGTCTACCTCACCTCCGGCAATGATAACCTGGCTCTGCACCGTGCCCCGGCGGGTTACGACCTCAGCGGTGATCAGCGCCTCGATCATATCGGTTTTATTATCGACGATATTGCCGAGGTGAGTGTCTGGTTCGACTTTTTACGGGGCCATGACGTGAGGATGAAGACCGAGCCCAGAACCCACCGCGATGGCGCCCGCAGCTTCTACTGCCTCGATCCGGCGGGCAATACGGTGCAAATGGTTCATCATCCGCCAATCGTACAAAAGTGCTGCCAATCAGCGCAAAAATAGGGGATAATCGCGCGCCCGTTTGCGTGCAGATACCCAGTATTCGTAGGAGGCTCATGTGCCTGTTCAGTCATCCAAGCTGAAGCTTCACGGCTTCAATAATCTGACCAAAACCCTGAGCTTCAATATCTACGATATCTGCTACGCCGTCACTTCAGAGCAGCGTCAGGCCTATATCGACTACATCGACGAGGCCTACAATGCCGAGCGATTGACCCAGATCCTGACCGACGTGACCGATATCATCGGCGCCAATATCCTCAATGTCGCCCACCAGGACTATGACCCCCAGGGGGCCAGCGTCACGATTCTGGTGGCGGAGGAGTCGGTGGTGGCGGAGGAGCTGTCCAACAGCGAGGCCCCCGGGCCGCTGCCCGAAACGGTGGTGGGGCATCTGGACAAAAGCCATATCACCGTACACACCTACCCTGAAAGCCACCCCGACGGCGGCATCAGCACCTTTCGGGCCGATATTGATGTCTCTACCTGCGGTCGTATTTCGCCGCTCAAGGCGTTGAACTACCTGATTCACCAGTTCGATTCCGATATCGTTGTGATGGACTACCGCGTGCGGGGCTTTACCCGCGATGTGCGGGGCAAAAAGCACTTTATCGATCACAAAATCAGCTCGATCCAGAACTACATCGCTCGCGATACCAAGCAGAAGTATCAGATGATCGACGTCAACGTCTATCAGGAAAACATCTTCCACACCAAGATGCTGCTGAACGATTTCGATCTGAATAACTACCTGTTTGGCA
>JALTMR010000275.1:14306-16290 GCA_027001525.1 Gammaproteobacteria bacterium | reverse complement strand
CTCATGGGCGTGCGTGCGGACATGACCCCCCAGGTGGCGCGCATCGATGCTCATCTGCTCAAGCGCGATGTGCCCACGCGCCTGTGCTATGTCGGCCCGGTTTTGCATACTCGTCCCGGCGGCTACGGCCGCTCCCGAGTTCCTTTGCAGGTTGGGGCTGAGTTGTATGGCCACGCGGGCATTGAAAGTGATGTCGAAATACTCCGTCTGATGATGGAGATGTTGAACCGCTGTGGCCTGGACGGGGTGCATATTGACTTGGGTCATGTGGGCATCTATCGCGGCCTGGTAAAGGAAGCGGGCTTGAGTGCCGAGCAGGAAGAGATATTGTTCGATGTATTGCAGCGTAAGGCCAAGCCCGAGCTGGAAGGTCATTTATGTCAGTGGCAGGTGTGTGAACGCCACCAGCGCCACTTGTTGGCGTTGATTGAGCTGAACGGCGGTATCGAGATACTGGCGAGCGCCAAAGACAAGTTGAACCGTGCGGGCGCTGAGGTGAAAGCAGCACTGAACAACCTTTGCGAGATTGCCCACTCGGTTAGCGAGAAAATGGCTGATATTCCCCTCTATTTCGATCTGGCAGAGCTGCGCGGTTATCGTTATCAAACGGGTGTTGTGTTCGCTGCCTTTGTTCCAGGGTATGGCCAGGAACTGGCGCGCGGTGGCCGTTATGACAACATAGGAAAGGCCTTTGGCCGTGCCCGCCCGGCCACCGGTTTTAGTGCCGATCTGAAGATCCTGGCCCAGGCCAGTCGAGCACAGCCAGATGTTGGGGGGATGATATACGCCCCGGCAGATGACGATGCTTTGCTGGAGTCCGTCATTACCGATTTACGAGCGCAGGGCGAACGAGTGGTTCGGGCTCTGCCGGGACAGGCCTGTACAGGGAAGGCGATGGGCTGTGATCGCACTTTGCGGCAAGTGGATGGGTGCTGGGAAGTGACAACGAGTAAATGATGATTCTGTGCACACCTGACACAGACGAATAGGCTTTTAGCGAGAACATATCAATGAGTGGTCGTGGTAAAAACGTGGTAGTCATCGGCACCCAATGGGGCGATGAGGGTAAGGGCAAGATTGTTGATTTATTGACGGAAAAGGTTGATGCCGTCGTCCGCTTTCAGGGTGGGCACAATGCTGGCCATACCCTGGTGATCGATGGTGAGAAGACGGTGCTGCACCTGATACCCTCCGGTATTTTGCGTCAGAACGTACAGTGCCTGATTGGCAATGGTGTGGTGTTGTCGCCCCAGGCGTTGCTGAAAGAGCTGGTCGGGCTGGAAGAGAAAGGTGTGCCAGCGCGGGAGCGATTGCGTATCAGCCCTTCTTGCCCCTTGATCCTGTCCTACCATGTTGCGCTGGATCAGGCGCGTGAAAAAGCGCGCGGCAAAGCGGCTATCGGCACGACAGGGCGGGGCATCGGGCCGGCGTATGAAGATAAAGTTTCGCGCCGTGGTCTGCGTTTGGCTGACATGTTTCACCGGGAGCTGTTCTCGGCCAAACTGGGCGAGGTGCTGGATTATCACAACTTCGTTTTGAAAAATTACTACAAGGCTGACACCGTAGATTTTCAGGAGGTGCTGGAGCAGTCACTGGCATGGGCGGAGGAGCTTAAACCCATGGTTGCCGATGTCACCACGTTACTGCACGATTTTAAGAGCAGAGGTGTCAGTATGCTGTTCGAGGGTGCCCAGGGTGCTCTGCTGGATATCGATCACGGCACCTATCCCTTTGTGACTTCTTCCAATACCACTGCCGGCGGTGCCGCCACGGGTACCGGCATGGGGCCCAGGGATCTGGATTACGTTCTGGGCATTACCAAGGCCTACACCACGCGTGTGGGGGCTGGTCCGTTTCCTACCGAGTTGTTCGACGAGATGGGTGAGCACCTGGCGCGCCAGGGGCATGAGTTTGGTTCCACCACCGGTCGTGCTCGTCGTTGTGGCTGGTTTGATGCCGTGGCACTGCGTCGTTCTAACCAGAT
>JALTMR010000275.1:0-14296 GCA_027001525.1 Gammaproteobacteria bacterium | reverse complement strand
GATGTGCTGGACGGGTTGGATACGATCCGTATTTGTGTCGGTTATCGTTGTAACGGTGAAGATTATACTTCGCCCTCATTGACGGCCGAGATGCTGGAAGGCTGTGAGCCGGTCTATGAAGATATGCCAGGCTGGAAAGCGTCGACGGTTGGAGTGAAGCGCTACGACGAGTTGCCCGAGGCGGCGAAGAACTACCTTAAGCGCATTGAAGAGATTGTTGAGGTGCCCATCGACATCATTTCCACGGGCCCTGATCGGGAAGAGACTATCGTATTGCGCCACCCGTTCGGCTAATACGAAAATTTACTCTGAGTTATGCAAAAAGCCGCTCCATGAGCGGCTTTTTTAACGGCACCTCTATTACGTTTGGGTGTAACGGATTTGGGGTTTAAGGTGCGCACTCATGAATTAATAGAGGTGCCCTTAAGTGATACCCGCTAGTTTTTCAGCGCACTGAGATCCAGTTTGCCGGCCTTCATGGGGGGGCACCAATAGTACCCGCCGGAAAAGGGACGACTGAAATTAAATAACGCATCGGTAACACCATCTTCCTGCCCCACCATACGTTTGAGTATCGCTTCAAAGGCATCCAGAGAGTGGCCAAAAGCGACAAAATTGAGGCCGGCCTCATTACCTTCTGTCCAGGGCATGGAACGACGCAATACGAATGCCTCGGGGCTAAAGCTCTCTTGTGCAGCGCGCTTGACGTGGGCTGAGGCCGGGGCGTCATCCATCTCCTCGTTGTCGCTGATGCGGCGACCGATGGTGTCATCCTGCTCCGCCTGGGTCATGGCATCGAAAGCGTCAAAATGGTGCAGCCACTGTTGCACTGCAACGAAGCTGGCACCATCGAGTCCCTCGCCCTGTCCGCTGACGATAGCTGCTTTGATAGCTTCTTCATCCTGAGGGTTCTCGGTGCCGTCCTCATAGCCGCTCAGATCCTGGCTATTGCCATACATGAAGCCATCCAGCACCTCTTTTAGCTCGAAGTCTATCGCCAGGGCCTGTTCGATATAGCGGGCACGATGGTGCAGTTCACCAGGATCTTCACCCCGGAGCCAGAACCACAAGGCATACTGCGTCGAGGGAATATCAAAGCCGGGGCCAGCGATGGCGGGGAAGGGGCGCAGGCCTGGAATGGTCGTATTTGCCGCATTCAGTAGCGAAGGCCCCAGGCCGACGATGGTTTTGTCGCCATCAACGATCTCTCGCAGCGGCTCCAGGGCACCCTCTGTGTCAGTGGTACTGGCTTCATAAGTGAACATTAAATAGCGTGCGTGTTTTGGCACGGGGCCCAAAATACCTGTTTGGCTATTCACCGCAGTCTCCTTCGTCATTATGGTGGTTGTTGCGCTTCGGCTCGTCTTGATGCATTTAATCATAGTGCAGGGATATTCGCACAACGCTTCATTGATTTAATGACTTAAGGGCACCTCTATTAATTCTGGGTGCGGCAGATTGAATCCCAAATTCGTTACATCCAGGCGCAAATTGCAGGCAATAGCGGGACTATTGCCAAAATTTGCAACGCCGATGGAGCGGATTTGGGGTTTGAGATGCGCATTCATGAATTATATAGAGGAGCCCTTAAGCCAGTGAACCGATATCAAAGTGTATGTGTTTTGCATTTTTCGGCTGGAAAAAAGATTTTCATTTGCTATCGACTGCCTATATGTTTTGTCTAGACTGTTAAATGTTAGATAATCTTTGTGCAGGCGTGGGGCGGTATTCTTGAACCGGACCGGGTTCGGTCGGCACCAGGCAACCATGATTCACTTAATGTTTTTCTATCTGTTTTAAGCTGTTTTAAGTGAATTAGTTTATCTCTAGTAGTTGGGGTTTGGGCAGAGTTGGGAAATAAATCGAGTAGTCACCAGCGCCAGCGAGGTCAGGCCTCTCCCGCCATTGTTTCGGAGGACACGGGCGAAAACTGGGCATTTCTCATCTTTCTCGTCTTTTTATTGAGCCTGGTAGGGTTGGCACTTTGGCTCTCGTTTCCAAAGCCGATGAAGACCCACTCCCCGGCTCCGTTTCAATCGCCGGCCATGCCCGCAGAATGGGGTTTCAACGAGCCGATTCAGCCCATTCCCTTTGCCACCAATATTGACCCGAAACGAGCCGCGTTAGGCCAGCGCCTGTTTTACGACCCTCAACTCTCCGGCGATAACACACTGTCATGTAACTCCTGTCACGATCTCGACAAGGGGGGGGCTGACGATAAAATCTACTCTCTGGGCGTAGGCGGAGCGGTGGGGCAAATCAATACACCCACGGTGTTTAATGCGGTCAATAATATTGCCTGGTTCTGGGACGGTCGCGCGACCACCCTGGAGGATCAGTTGGACGGCCCTATTTTAAGGCCTGATGAGATGGATTCCGACTGGGAGACGATTCTCCAGAAACTGAGCAGAGACAAGAGCTATGTCGCTGACTTTTCTGCGGCCTACGATGACGGGCTAACCATCGACAATATAAAAAATGCGCTGGTCACCTTTGAGCGCACTTTAGTCACACCCGACTCCCCCTTTGACCGCTATTTGCGCGGCGACTATTACGCCATCGATGAGGAAGAAAAGCGGGGCTACCAGTTGTTTAAGGACTACGGTTGTTCATCCTGCCACCAGGGTGTCAATGTGGGCGGCAACCTTTTTCAGGTGTTTGGTGTGGTGGCCAACTATTTCGAGGGCCGAAGCAATATCACAAAAGCTGATCTTGGTCGCTTTAATGTGACAGGGAGAGAGGTGGACCGGCACCGTTTTCGTGTTCCGAGTCTGCGCAATATTGCACTGACCGCCCCCTACTTTCACGACGGCTCTGCCAGTCGTCTGGAGGATGCGGTCTACACCATGGCGGAGTACCAGTTGGGGAGGAATATTTCAGCAGAAGATGTTGGTCTGATTATCCGCTTTCTTCACACGCTGACCGGTGTCAATGGTGAGCAGGAATGAAGATGAAAAGAGGATGGAAGCAGATCGCCACCGTCATTGTTGTGATGCTGACGCTGGGGTTTCTGTTTTACAAAACCCAGAGCGATCACTCCGCCGACTACAACGAAGCGATCGACACGCTACGTAATTTCAAGCGGGCAGATGCGATGTTTAATCAAAATATTCTGCTCTCCCGTTACAATCTTTTGCTGCATTACGACCCCCTCAAAGAGGGAAAGTTTCGCCTGGAAGCGATGGTCAAGGAAATCAGGCAGGAGGGCTACAGCCAGGTGCATGCCGGTGCCACGGAGGCAGAGGCAAATGCCATTGCCCAGCTGGTCAAGGAGAAGCTTGAACTGGCCGAAAGTTTCAAATCCCGAAATGCGATTTTGAAAAACTCCACCCGTTACCTTCCCATCGGCGTTGGCCAGCTGGTGGATGCGTTGAGGAAAGACGGTGACAGTACCGCTCTGATCAACCAGGTCTCTGAACTCCTGGGGAAAACCCTGAGCTTTAGCGTGACTTCCGATGAACCGTTCAGACTTCACGTGTTGGGGCGCATTGAGAATATCGAAAGAAGCCGTGATCTCTATCCGCCGGCCTTACGCCCCATACTGGATCACCTTATCGTCCACGCTCGCATTGTGATGCGCGAGAAGCTGGCGCTGGATGGCCTGGTGGGGCGCATTATCAGCATGCCCATTGCCGCGCAGCTGGATGAGCTGGCCGAGATCTATGAACACCACTACCGGCTTCACAATGCCGAGGTCTTGGTCTACCAGCGGGTGCTCTATCTCTTTGCCCTGGTGCTGCTCTTCTATATCGGTTACATCATGTACAAGCTGCGTACCGGCACCGTGGCGTTGAATAAAACGGTTACCGATCTGAACTACCAGAAATTTGCCCTGGATCAGCACTCCATTGTCAGCATTACCGACGTGGCCGGCCGCATCATCTACGTCAATGACCGCTTTGCGGACATCAGCCAATATTCCCGAGATGAATTGCTTGGCAAAGACCATCGTGTCGTCAATTCAGGCCTCCATTCAAAGGAGTTTTTCGCCGAAATGTGGGCAACCCTGGGCCGTGGTGAAGTCTGGCATGGGCAGATCCGCAATCGCTGCAAAAATGGTGACCACTACTGGGTGGATTCGACCATCGTACCGTTTATGGACGACGAGGGTCAGCCTTATCAATACGTCTCGATTCGTACCGACATCACCGAGGATAAACGCCTGGAAGAGGCGCTTTTCAAGGAAAAAGAGCTGGCCGAGGTGACGCTGCACGCCATTGCGGACGGCGTGATCACCGTGGGCGTGGACGGGCGCATCGATTACATCAACCCCATGGCGGCCCGCCTGAGCGGTTGGCGTGCCGAGGAGGCTGTGGATGAGCACCTGTCGAAGATTTTCAAGGTCTACGACAACGCTACCCGTGAGCCGCTGATGAGTCACCTGAATTCGGGGGTTGCCGATGCAGAAGGGGTCTCCCAGACAAACGTGCTGCTGGTGAGCCGCACTGGCAAGGAGTACGCCATCGAAATGGCCGTCTCTGCCCTGCAAGACCGCAAGGGCGGCGCCATCGGCACGGTGATCGTCTTCCATGACGTCACCGCCATGAGAACTCTGGCCCGGCAGATGACCTATCAGGCGGCCCACGATGCCCTGACGGGCCTGGTGAACCGACGCGAGTTTGATCGGCGCCTCAACATGATGCTGGAGAGTGCGCGCGAGCACGGCACAGACCATGCCTTGTGTTACCTCGATCTGGATCAGTTTAAAGTCGTAAACGACACCTGTGGCCATGTGGCGGGTGATGAACTGCTGCGCCAGCTCTCCGTTGTACTCGCTTCTGCCATTCGTGATCGCGATACCCTGGCCCGGCTGGGGGGCGATGAGTTCGGTATTCTGCTGGGCGAGTGCCCCATCGACAAAGCCAGCGCCATCGCCACCAAAATCTGTGAGGTGGTAAAAGACTTCCGTTTTGTCTGGGGTGAAAAATCGTTTGGCTTGGGGGTCAGCATTGGTGTGGTGCCGATCACCCCCGCCAGCGACAGCGTCAGCAGTTTGACCAGCGCCGCAGACACCGCCTGCTATGCCGCCAAGGACAGTGGTCGTAACCGCGTTCATGTCTATGAGGACGACGATGCCATCACCCAGCAGCGCCAGGGAGAGATGCGCTGGGTGCCCCGCATCGAGAGCGCGTTGGCTGAAAATCGCTTCGAACTCTTTTGCCAGCCCATCGCCGCGGCCAATGCCGAGAATGAGGCCTACCAGCGCTGTGAAGTGTTGATCCGGATGATTGATGAGGTGGGCGAACGGGTTCCCCCAGGGGCCTTTTTGCCGGCCGCAGAGCGCTACAACCTGATGCCAAGCATCGATCGCTGGGTGCTCAAGCACACCTTCGCTATCTATAAAGCCGCCACACGGGAAAACCCCGCTGTCAAAGGCCTGGTGTGTGCAGTTAATCTCTCCGGCGCATCGCTCAATGATGAAAAGATCCTCGGTTTTATCCACGAGCAATTTGAGGCCTATGGTGTGCCCCCCGAGGCCATCTGTTTTGAAATTACCGAGACCGTCGCCATTGCCAATCTGACCAAGGCACTCAAACTGATCAACGATCTGAAGGAGATGGGCTGCTCCTTTGCTCTGGATGATTTTGGCAGCGGCCTGTCGTCATTTGCCTATTTGAAAAATCTGCCGGTCGATTTTCTTAAAATTGATGGCAACTTCATCCTGGACATGGTGGAAGACCAGACCGATTACGCCATGGTGCGGGCGATTAACGAAATAGGCCACGTCATGGGGCTGAAAACCATTGCCGAGTATGTGGAAAATGAACGGATCTATGCCAAGGCCGAAGGCGTTGGTATCGACTACTTCCAAGGTTACGGCGTTGCCGAGACGCTCTCCTTCGCCGATTTTCTCTCCAACTGCCCGGTCAAGCAGTGTCGGGTTGTCTCGGTAAAAGAGCCGCTGCTGTGAGGCCGTCAGTTTTGTGACCGCATTCTCTCTTTTTCCCCGTCATCGTTTTAACGCTAAAAGTTTCAACTTTCCAACCGCTAACCCTGTTGATCTTAAATAGAACCGCTCTTGGTTCGTCTCTTTGTGGCCATCGTCGAGGTTGCCAGAGTCGGACGGGTGATTCTCAGGACGCAGGGATAAGGAATGATCAATCAATTCGAGCTTTTCCTCGCCAAATTCAACTGGCGTACCAAAATTCTGTTGCTCGCGGGCATCTTCTCTTTGGGCACTGTGGCGGTGGGGGTAGTGGGCGGTTATTCCATACTGAAACTGACCGCCGACATCAAAGCTGCCAACGCCGAGTCCAGCCACCGAATGAACTATGTTGGCGATGCTGAAATGGCATTGTTGACCATGGCCAGAGCCCAGGCGGATGTCATCAGTCATGTGGACAGAAAAGAGATTCGTATGGCCTCCGTCGCGGCCATCAAAGCGGCCAGTTTTCTCGATGAGAAGATTCAGGCACTGGCCCAGGCGATGCCGGATGATGCCGCCGTGATCGAGTTGAGTCAGCTGGTGGAGAAGATCAAGCCCAAGCGGATGGAGATTATCAAGCTCGCGCGCAAGAACAAGGATGCCGAGGCGCTGGTGGTCCTGAATAGCCTGAAGCAGGATTTTGATCGCATAGACGAACTTGGGCAGCAGCTAGTTAAAGAGCAACGTAAAAACACCGAGCAGGTGATTGCTGACATCGAAGCCAAGGGCGAGCAGACGATTCAGTTACTGGCTGGTTTTGTATTGATCAGTTTTGTCATCAGCATCGCCATCAGCCTGGTCATCGCCCGCTTTGCCGTGAAGCCCATGTTCTCCCTGGAAAAGGCGATGAATGCGCTGGCAACGGGCGATCTGCGCGTGACCCTGAACGAGGCGGGCGAAGATGAAGTGGGGCGTATGATCGCAGCTATGAACCGCACGCTGACCGATTTGCACGATATCGTTGCTCGTATCCACGGCGGAACCGCCACGTTGAATGACGAAGCAGAAAATATCGCCCAGGCAGCGGACTCAATGCAGGCCGTTTTTTCCCAGCTTCACAGCAGTGTAGAAGGCCTGCGGGGGGACTCAGAGACCGTCCGAACCACTACCTCCAGCGTGGTCTCCGAGCTGGAGCGCGCCGCTGAACGTGCACAGGAAACCGCTGACAGCTCGGAGTCCACCGCCAAGCGGATATCTGATACCGCTGCCAGCTTCGAGCGCTTCCAGCAACACATGGAGAGTACGGCCCAAGTCACGCGCGATCTGGCCAAGACGGCAGAAACCATTACCGATATCACCAAAACCATTCGGGATATCTCTTCTCAAACCAATCTGTTGGCCCTTAATGCCGCTATTGAAGCGGCGCGTGCCGGCGAGATGGGGCGCGGGTTTGCCGTGGTGGCTGATGAGGTACGGCAGTTGGCCACGCGTACCGATGCCGCCACCTCTGACATCTCCGGCCTGATTGACACGATCTCCTCCAGCGTCTCGCAGGCGGTTAACTTACTCGATACTTCAGTCGATGAGTCGCGCGAAAATATTGCCGCACTGGCCCAGGTGGAGCAGGACACGTTCAGCAGTCGCGACCAGGCCGTCTGCCTGCGCGATGCCATGCATGAAGCGGTGAACATGATTGCCGAGCAGGAGCGCGCTGTGGATGGCATTAACGAAGCGGTTAACGGCCTGTTTGAACTCAGCTCCGAAACGGGGGAACAGACCCGGCTCTTGCACGAACTCTCTTCAGGTTTGAACCAGGCAGCCTCTGACCTGGGCACGGTAGTGGATAAATTCAAGCTATAACCTGCCGCGCCGAAAATGAGTAGCGGTGCGCTAAATTCATCCACTAAACGGCCGTTACAAACACAACACTGAATCGTCCCTCAAGGAGGAATACAATGTCTCTAGGTTATCTTTCCGGCCTATCCCGGCTGGGCCCATCCAACGCAGGTTCTTTTGCCAAAGCCATCGGTGTAGCCGCCATCGGCATCGCCATGGCACTCGGTGCAAACAGTGCCGTGGCACAGGCGGAGATGAAACCATCCAGCGAAGATGTGAAGAAGTATCTTCGTCCGGCGGCGATTCCTCAGCCTCGTAAAAACATGATGACTCCCGAACGCGTTGCATTGGGCAAGGTGCTTTTTTTCGATCCTCGCCTGTCGGGCTCCAACTTTATCAGTTGCGCCACCTGCCACAACCCGGCGATGGGCTGGTCGGACGGTCAGCCAACCGCTATCGGTCATGGCATGGGGGTGTTGGCCCGTTCAACCCCGACGATTCTGAACACGGCTTATCAGCGCTTTCAAATGTGGGATGGTCGCAAACGTTCGCTGGAGAAGCAGGCACTGGGCCCTATTGAGGCGGGCGGGGAGATGGCTCAGCCTCTGGAGAGCCTGTTGCCCGAACTGGAAGCAATTCCCGCATACGTTGAAATGTTTGAAGCGGCCTACCCTGGTGAAGGCATCACCAAGGCCACCCTGGGCAAGGCCCTTGCCAGTTTTGAGCGCACCATCGTCTCAACCGAATCCCCTTTTGATCGCTGGCTTAAAGGTGTTGACGGCGTCATGAGCGAATCGGCTATTCGCGGTTTTGCCGTCTTCAAGGGTAAGGCCAACTGCACCGCATGTCACGATGGTTTCAATTTCACCGATAACGGATTCCACAATATCGGCCTGCCCGATAATAAAGACCAGGGGCGTTACGGCATCAAACCCATCGCTGTATTGAAGGGGGCATTCAAAACGCCGACTTTGCGTGATGTTGCACTAACGGCACCCTATATGCACAACGGTCAATACCAAACTCTGGAAGAGGTGGTTGAGCACTACGACAGCGGCGGCACCAAAAACATGGATAACCTCGACCCCAACATGAAGAAGCTCCATCTGAGCCAACAGGAGAAGGCTGATCTGGTGGCCTTCATGAAAGCCCTGACCGGTGATCCTATGGATGTCATCGTTCCCCAGTTACCCATTAAGTAGCCCATGCGAAGGAGATGCAAGAATGAACATTAAGAGTTGGAAAATGATTGGAGCGGTTGCTTTTGCGGTGGTCACCTCAACCGCGGCCAGCGCTGCGGAGTATACGATAGAGCAGAAGAACAAAACCTTCGTGGTCAATGGCCAGCAGGTGGAAGAGTTCACGATTAAGGCCGGTGACACTATTCACTTTCTTAACGATGATCCCTTTTTTCACAACATCTTCTCACTGTCGGATCTGAAAACCTTTGATCTGGGCTCGTACCCTGCTGGCCAAATGAAGGATGTGACCTTTGATGCGCCTGGCGAGGCAGAGATCGAGTGCGCTATTCATCCCGAGATGTATCTGGTTCTTACGGTGGAATAATGCCTAAGCGATCTTTACTCATCGGGCTGTTGGGGGTGCTGGCCGTGATGGTGGGCGGCATGGAGATCAGCGTTGCAGCGGACAGTCGCTCGGCCGTCAAGAAGGCGCGCAATATGCCTGAAATTCGTGGCGCGATTGTCTACAAGGCCTATTGTGTCTTGTGCCATGGTGAGCGAGGCGATGGGAAGGGCAGGGCCGCCAAGCTGTACAGCGACCAGTCGCTGGCGCTGACGCCCCACCCCAGGGCCTATCACGAAAAGGTCATCAGAGGCGGCGGCTCGGTGGCTGGCCTGTCAGCGTTCATGCCCGCCTGGCGAGACGAGCTGAGTGATCAGCAGATCGACGACCTTCTCTACTATCTCGATGCTGTGCGTGACCCTGTTGCTCGTGGTGAAGTGGTGTTCAAAACCAACTGCGTGCTGTGTCATGGCGTTAAAGGTGACGGCAAAGGGCGAGCCTCTGTTCTATACAATCCACCGCCGGCAGATCTCACCCGCAGTGATAAAAATGATCAGTACAAGATTATGATTATTACACTTGGCGGGGCCACCATGGGGCGCTCCGAAGTGATGCCGGTGTGGGGTGAACAGATCAGCGCGCAGGAGATAAGAGATGTTGTGGCTTACCTGAAAACCATCCTGGTGGTGCCTGCACCGGAATCATTACCCATTGTGGATGAATAGCCATGCTCAACAGTGAGGGCAAGGAAGGCATGAAGAATCGTTACCGGCGGACTACGCAGATCGTATTGTCACTGCTGCTGATGGTGGGGGGGATCTCCTTGACCCAGGCTGACAGCCGTAAAGAGGTGAGGAAGGAGATTGCCCAGGCCAAAGCCCGGGTGCAGCAGTCGATTCGTGGCAGTCTGGTTTACAACACTTACTGCACCCTGTGTCATGGCAAAAGTGGTGATGGTGTTGGGCGGGCGATCAAGCTCTATGGCGATATCAATCTGGCCATTACCAAACGCGGTCACGACTATTTTGAAAAAATCATCCGGGGAGGGGGCGAGGCGGTAGGCCGTTCACTGTTTATGCCTACCTGGAGTGATGAGCTGTCTGATGAGCAGATCAGCGACGTGGTGGAGTACCTCGCCGCAGTCACCGATCCGGTTCAGCGCGGAGAGATCGTCTTTAAAACCAACTGCATTCTCTGTCATGGCATTAAAGGCAATGGCAAAGGCCGATCGGCGCGTTTGTATAACCCGCCCCCTGCAGATTTGACCCGCAGTGACAAAAATGATGATTACAAACGCATGATCATCACCCTGGGCGGAAAGGCCATGGGGCGCAGCGAAGTCATGCCCGTGTGGGGCGAACAGATTACGCCGCAAGAGATTGACGATGTAGTGGCCTATTTGAAGACCATTTTGGTGACAAATGCTCCTCAGTAGCCGGTCATTTCCTGAGTGATTATCTTGATGGACCCCCGGGTCGGGACTCAAGTCGAGTCCCGACCTGGTGGTGCTGACGCAGGCTCACCCGGGCCGTGGCCCGATTCCTCCCATTAGTGATAGATCTATTCTAAAGTTTTGCGCCAGAGCGGCCGATTGATAGGAGAGACACGAGGTATATTAGAAGACTCTGAAGTAGCTGGGCGGACTAAAAGGCTTGTATCGATGTCGCTAACGAAAAAAACAGAGAAACCAAGCCATGGAGGCGTTAACGGTAGGACGAAACCCCTGAAAAAATCAGCACTGACGGCTGTGGTGGCTGCGCTGTTTTTCCTGCCCGGCGTTCCCGTTACTCATGCGGAGTTCAATCTCAATTTTGTGCCGGACGATGGCACTTACGTCAACAACTATGCCTACGTGTCGTGTGGCATGTCCTACATAGCCAATGCAAACTGCAACGCCGGGGGGGGAATGTTTGGCGACTTTCAGCTCTCTGGCAGCCATGACGATGGCACCGCCTTCTACCAGCGTATGTTTGATGATGCTTCGGGTAACCGCTACTACCAGGTGATCATTGGTGACTATCTGGTGGATGATTTTGTACAGGAGTACATCATCAAGGCCGACGGTGCAGCCGATGGCAATTGGTACTGTTGTTTTGGCGGGGCCATCGCCCGCTCAGCCAGTGCCGGTGACTCAGGTGATCGTCTTTATAATATGACCAAGCCTTATGATGTCGATGGCTCCCTGTCTACCAGTACCGGGACCGGCTCAGGCAACCCCAACCGGGTCATCATGCGCCAGATTCTGACCGATAATGTGCAGACCGACATGCTGTTCCTGAAAGATCGGTTTGACTACAAGCCACTGATCAGCCAGACCACGCAGGACGCCGATTTCACCAGCTACATCGAGCTGGATATGCGCAACAAATTGAATTCCGACATGAGCCCCATCGACCCCGCCACAGAGATGGTGCATACCACAACGCTGCTAAATGCGGGTGTGCCGAATAACGGAGGGGATTACGATTTTGCCGATCGGGCCGAAACCACCTATTTTACGGCGGGCGCCTACACCTACACGGACGGCACCAATTACGGTGGCAGCCTGGGCACCTACACCTATCAGGATGGCGCCGCAGGTGACGCTTTCCAGCCGACCAATAAAGACTACTCCAGCTTTTGTGATCCGAGCCAGAACACGGACTGGTCCGGTAACGGAGCCTGCACCAATAGTGACGGCACAGGCGGTGGTTTTGGCTGGGGTGGCGGCGGTGGCATGATGGGCTGGTGAGCCCCCCTGCCGGTGCTATTTCTGGCGCGATTTCAGCAACCGAAACGAACCAATATACAACTCATCGAGACCGGACTGCTGAAAGCAACGCAGGGCATCGCCGGGGCTGCAGACTATGGGTTCGTCACGCACATTAAACGAGGTGTTGACCACCAGGGCGTACCCCGTCAGTTGTTTGAATGCGCTGATCAGTTGGTAATAGCGCCTGTTTTGGGCTTCGGTGACGGTGTGAATGCGGGCGGAGCCGTCCACATGGGTCACCGCAGGAATGTCTGAGCGTTTTTGCTGCACCCGTTCGATGCCCGAGAGCCGCTGCTCCTCTTCTGTCAGTGTATTGAGCCGATTCGCCTTCACCGGGGCCACCAAGAGCATGTAGGGGCTGTCGCCTGGCTGCTCAAAGTAATCACGCACCTCCTCTCTCAGCACTGACGGGGCAAAGGGGCGGAACGATTCGCGGAACTTGATTTTCTGGTTCATGGTGGCCTGGGTGTGCACTGCCCGAGGGTCGCCCAGGATGGAGCGGTTGCCCAGCGCCCGTGGGCCGAACTCCATTCGCCCCTGAAACCAGCCGATCACTTTTCCCGCCGCCAGCGCCTGAGCGGCACTATTGATCAATTCTGTCTGGCCAAGCTTCTGGTAATCCGTGTTGGCTGCTTTTAGCACCGATTCAATCTCCTCGTCACCATAAGCTGGCCCGAGGTAGCTGCCCTGCATTGCCTCCGGGGTGGTGACACGGGGCTGCTGGTGGTGCAGGTGGTAACCCACCAGTGCTGCTCCCAGCGCGCCGCCGGCATCGCCCGCCGCCGGTTGAATCCAGAGATTGTCAAACACCCCGGCCCGCTGCAATTTGCCGTTGGCCACGCAGTTCAGGGCCACCCCGCCGGCCAGGCAGAGGTTCTTCAGACCGTATTCATTTCGCAGGGCAACGGCCATGGTCAGGATGATCTCCTCCGTGACGGCTTGAATGGAGCAGGCCAGATCCATGTCCATCTGGCTGATGGGCGAGTCGGGGGCTCTGGGCTCGCGGCCAAACAGCTGGGCGAAATGTGTGTTGGTCATGGTCAGGCCGGTGCAGTAGCTGAAGTAGCGCATGTTGAGCTGAAAGCTGCCGTCCGCAGCAAGGTGGATGAGTTTGTCCTTAATCAGCGCCACATAGGTCGGCCTGCCGTAGGGGGCCAGCCCCATCAACTTATACTCACCGCCGTTGACCTCAAAACCGCAGAAATAGGTGAAGGCGGAGTAGAGCAGGCCAAGGGAGTGGGGAAAGTGGATCTCCTTCAGCAGGCGAATCTCATGCCCGTCGCCCCGCATCACCGAGGTGGTGGCCCACTCACCAACACCATCCATCACGAGAATCAGTGCCTGCTCAAACGGTGAGGGGTAGAAGGCCGATGCGGCATGTGACAGGTGGTGCTCGGAAAAGAGCAGCTTGTGGTGAAGATGGGCGTCACCACCCAGCGCTTTAAGCCCCTGTATAAGCAGTCGTTTCTGAAACAGCTTCTCCTTCAACCACACCGGCATCGCTTTGGCAAAGGACCGAAACCCAAGGGGAGCAAAGGCGTGGTAGGTCTCCAGCAGACGTTCGAAGGTAAGAAAGGGCTTGTCGTAGAAAACTACATGGTCGATCTCGGCCAGGGAAACCTCTGCCTCCGCGAGGCAATAGGAAATAGCCTGGGCAGGAAAACCGGCGTAGTGCTTAACGCGACAGAAGCGCTCCTCCTGGGCGGCGGCGACGATCTGGCCATCTTTGATCAGTGCAGCGGCACTGTCGTGGTAATAGGCCGAAATACCGAGAATCAGCATCTTGAGCCCGACAGTCGCCTAGTGGTCCATGCGGGAAGTTCTGTTACTAAGGAGCACAGTGAGAAGGTGCAGATCAAGGCGGCAAAACGCTGGAATGGTGGTTCCATTTCGAGTTTTGCCAACACAGAGCTGTACCTTCTCACGAAGCGAACAGTTACATAATTTTCCACATGGACCACTAGAAGACACTGTAGATAAAAGGAGCCAGCGCACTGCCCTGAACGAAGACGATAAGCAACGCCAGCACCAGTAAAATGGTAATGACTGGCAGTAGCCAGAGTTTTTTCCTGATGCTTAGAAACTGCCAAAGCTCTGAGATAAAATCCATCGCCTATCTTCCCTTATTCCCCGATGCTTGAGAGGGCGTGTTCTCGATCACTGCGCCTTAAATGTCCCGGAATCACGCTCACTAGTGGTCCATGCGGGAAGTTCTGTTACTTAAGGAGCACAGTGAGAAGGTGCAGATCAAGGCGGCAAAACGCTGGAATGGTGGTTCCATTTCGAGTTTTGCCAACACAGAGCTGTACCTTCTCACG
>JALTMR010000274.1 GCA_027001525.1 Gammaproteobacteria bacterium | reverse complement strand
GGGGATATGCTCCGGGGCACGGTGTTAATGTTTATCTACGGCTTGGGCACCGGCATACCCATGCTCCTCATTGGCCACGGCTTTGAGCGGCTACAACCCTGGTTTTCCACACGTCGTCATATGCAATGGTTGCGTAGCATCTCCGGATTACTGCTGCTGGGCGTTGGCGGATATATGGTGTGGTTGGTGTGAGCGTTAACTTTTATCCCGGTGCGGCGGAATGGCATGCTCATCATTATTTATCTGACCGCTCTCACATTCAGTTGATGGGTGATACATGATCTAGTCGTTGCTTTGACAATCAATGCACTGAGCTGGTGATTTGTTGCGCCGTAACAAATCGTATGACTGCGCGATAACAAAAAAGAGGCGAACAAAGCACCCCAACACGCTGTCAGGCGCTCACCAACAGGCGCTGACGCCGGGCCAGGCGGCTCTCCAGCCACTCGCCCAAAAATTCATTCACACGGCGTTTTTCGCGCACATGCAGCATGTCGACATTGGGGTAGTCGTATTTGGGCTGAAAACGCCGATGGTGCTGGTAAGCCAACACCTCGGCGACTTGGGCATCGAAATAGATACGAATCGTCATGGAGGTCGTTGAGGCGGGGCCCGTCGGCAGCGGCAACGGCTGGGAGATGCGCACCACCAGGGTAAATTTGTGGCACTCCAGTATCTCCAGATCCAGACCGGCCTCTTCCGGCCCGGGCAAAATCGGAGCGGGGGAAGCACAGGCCTGCGCCAGCATCGGAAATAACATCAGCAAGCGATTAAAATTGCGCTCGTAGATGCTCGGGTCACTCAATATCGGTACGGCGTACTCAGCCATCATGTCCTGAATTCAAATCACTATCGGCCCCTGTTTATACCACACCCCGGCCCCCTCACTGTGGCCCTGTATGGCGTGACAACGGCATCCCCACCACGGTATAACCCAGCGTTATGACAGACAAAATCCTCTCTCCCTCCCCAACAGCTCCCCCCGCCAGCCGCCGCGAGCGCATGGCCTGGTGCCTGTACGATTTCGCCAACTCGGGCTATACCACCGTCATTCTCACGGCCATATTCAACACCTATTTTGTCGGCGTGGTGGCGGCTGACCTGAATGACGGCAATGCGGGCTCGGCGACGCTGCTCTGGACCGTCGCCATGGCCATCGCCAACGGCGTGGTGCTGCTCAGCTCGCCTGTTTTGGGGGCCATTGCCGACTACTCGGCAGCCAAAAAGCGGTTCCTCTTCTTCTCCACCTGCGGCTGCGTGGTTTTCACGGCGCTGCTGGCACTGGTGGGGCCGGGGGATGTCGTTCTTGGCGTCACGCTGGTGATTCTCGCCACGGTGATGTTCTCCGCCGGGGAAAATTTCATCGCCGCCTTTCTGCCCGAGCTGGTTCCCCCCGAGCAGATGGGCAAGCTGTCGGGGCTGGGCTGGACGGTGGGCTACCTCGGCGGGCTGCTGGCATTGGGGCTGTGCTACGGCTACATCGTCTGGGCTCAGGGCGAGGGCCAACGCCCCAGCGACTACATTCCTGTCACCAACCTGATTATCGCCGCCATCTTCGCCCTTGCCGCCACCCCAACGTTTTTATGGGTCAGGGAGCGCGCGGTGGCCAATGACCGGCTCACCCTCCGGGGTTACGTCGGCATCGGTTTCAAACGGCTGGGGGAGACCCTGCACCACGCCCGTCACTACCGCGACTTTTTACGCTTTCTCGGCGTCTTAACCGTCTATAACGCGGGGATCTACACCGTTATCGTCCTGGCGGCGGTCTACGCCCAGGAGGTGATGGGGTTTGAGGCGAATGAGACTCTTATTCTCATTCTGGTGGTCAATATCACTGCTGCCGCAGGCGCTTTTGGTTTTAGCCTGATCCAGGATCGCATCGGTTCAAAAAATGCCGTGGCAATCTCCCTGCTCATCTGGGTTCTGGCAATCGCCGTGGCCTACGGTGCTGAAACCCAAACCCCCTTCTGGATCGCCGCCAACCTGATTGGCGTCGCCATGGGGGCCAGCCAGTCCGCCGGCCGGGCGTTGGTGGGCCAATTCTCACCCCCGTCACGCAGTGGCGAATTTTTCGGCCTCTGGGGCCTGGCCATCAAGCTGGCCGCCATTATTGGGCCGCTCACCTATGGCGCCACCAACTACCTGTTCGAGGGCGACCACCGCACGGCCATCCTCTCCACCCTCGGTTTTTTTGTGGCGGGTCTGGTGCTGCTGCTCTCGGTGAACGAGGGGCGCGGGCGGGCGGCCTCAAGGGTCGATCACTGGGCTTGATACTGCTGCCTTAACGGCTGACGGTTCATCATCAGCCACTGCAAGGCGATAATCGGGGCCGCCGAGTTGATGCGACCGCTGTCGAGCCAGGCCACCGCCTCATCGAAAGAGACGGTAAACACGCGGATATCTTCATTCTCCTCCGCCAGACCGTAGACCCCCTCGGTCACCCGATCGACATCGACAATGCCGCAATAGAGTTCAATGGTCTCGCTGGTGCCGCCGGGGCTGACGTAGTAACGGCTGATGGGAATCAACTCACCGATTTCGCAGCCCGCCTCCTCCATCGCCTCACGCCGGGCCACGTCGGCGGCGCTCTCCCCCTCACCGATCATGCCAGCCACAATTTCAGTCAACCACGGGCTGCCGGGGCCATGGATGGCACCGATGCGAAACTGCTCCAGCAGCACCAGCTCATCGCGCACCGGATCGTAGGGCAGCATCGCCACCGCGTGGCCTCGTTCAAACAACTCCCGGCTCATCTCCCGACTCATGCCGCCGCCAAACAGCGAGTGCCGCAGACGATACTTGTCCAGCCTGAAAAACCCCTCGTGAGTGGCCCACTTCTTTACAATCTCCACCTTGCCATCTTTCATCCGCCACCTCGTTCCTTATTCGCATCGCATTCACATCTCAATTCGCCCCAGCATAGCGCGCCGGCCACCCCGCATAAAAAATTCCCCACAAAGTTCAAGGGCACCTCTATTAATTCATGAATGCGCATCTTAAACCCCAAATCCGCTCCATCGGCGTTGCAAATTTTGGCAATAGTCCCACTATTGCCTGCAATTTGCGCCTGGATGTAACGAATTTGGGATTCAACCTGCCGCACCCAGAATTAATAGAGGTGCCCTCAAGATAGTTAAGTTGCTGTCGTTGTATGCCATCTGACCCGGAAAAAGTAACCGCGTGATGAAGGGCTGCAGTGCCTTCTTAACGCCGCCAGCGGGTGATTCGGGGACGAGCCGAATAGTGACGAGAGAAATAGTCTAAAGTTAGTACCAGTGTGTAAAAAAGGGGAAGGAATAACCGCATGTACATGAAGAAAATCTCGCTGACGACGGGTGACGCGCTCATTATCACCGACGTTCAAAACGACATGCTTCCAGGCGGCAGGCTCGCTGTACAGATGGGCGACGCCGTCATTCCGACGTTAAATCGCTACATCAAACTGTTCCGCCCCAAAAACCTGCCCGTCATCGCCAGCCGCGACTGGCACCCCGAAGATCACTGCTCCTTCAAGCCCCAGGGCGGTGAGTGGCCGCCCCACTGCGTCGCCGAAACGGTGGGCGCAGCCATTGCTTCTGACCTGGAACTGCCCGACACCGCCACCACCCTCTCCAAATCAACCCGATCGGATCAACACGCCTACTCCTGCTTTGAAGATACCGGGCTGGACGAACAGCTCCAGCAACGCCACATAAAACGTCTGTTCGTCGGCGGTTTGGCTACCGATTATGGCGTCATGGCCACCGTCATGGATGGCCTCAAACGCGGCTACCAGGTCTGCTTTCTGGAAGACGCCATCCGCGCCATCAATCTCAACCGACTCGACGGCATTCGGGCCGAACGAAAGATGTACGCCAAGGGAGCCATTCCCGTCACGCTCGAACAGTTCCAGTAGTGCCACTCAACCCGAGCCAGCTCAGATACTGCAAGAAATAATCAAGGGACCAGCATCGGGGCATCCATCCCGACGACCTGGTGGGGAAGGAGGGGGAGAGAAAACCTCCCCCTCTGCAAATCCCCAATAGCGGTGTGCGGAATCCACCGCTTTATAAAACCAATCTCTCTTTCAAATCTGTACAATAGTCGCCACATGGCATTCACCCCAAAAGCCAGCTGAGCTTTGACGACTGAAGGATTATAGATGTCTAACGATTTTGAAGATTTCGAGGAATTTATCGAGCCCGATGAGATCATCATCGAACGCGATGACAGCGAAAATTCCAACATTGCCCTCACCAGCAAGAATCTACCCAACACACTTTACATTCTGCCGCTGGCAGAGCGCCCTTTCTTCCCCGCCCAGACACTGCCCGTGCTGATGAGTGAAGACCCCTGGCTCGATACGGTCAAAAAAATCGGCCAGACCCAGACAGCCGTGGGCGGACTGCTGCTGGTCGAGACCGAAGAGGAGGAAGACGCCACCACTGACGACTTCTACCCCGTCGGCAGCGTCATCCGCATCCACCACCCCATGCGCTCCGACGGCAAGCTGCAATTTATTGCCGAGGGTATCCAGCGCTTCAAGGTCACCAAGTGGCTCTCTCACGAACCCCCTTATCTGGCCCAGGTGGAGTACCCCAACGAGCCCAAATCCCACAACGGCGAAGAGCTTAAAGCCTACGCTCTGGC
>JALTMR010000273.1 GCA_027001525.1 Gammaproteobacteria bacterium | reverse complement strand
GAATGCAAACCCTTCTTGGTAATTTCCGACTATTTTCTGTTCCTAACTCACTGTTATTTTAATTGTTATGAGTGAATCTGATCCAAACCCCGTCGAGCACCTGAGGCAGGAGTCCGAGACTCGCCTGAATACTGAAACAGCCAAAATCGCCTGGCCGGAACTTGAGCGCCATTTTGCCCGTGGTGTGGTGGTGAGGGTGGCGAAGGGGCTGGATCTGCTCAAAGTGGCGGTGGCCATGGTCGATGATGATAAAACGGCGGTTAACGGCTGGTTGAAGGCGGGACTGGTGGCGCGAGCTACCGACAAGGATGCCAAACGCTGGAGCAAGGAGCAGCCGCTGATGTGGGCGGTGGTTGTGGCACCCTGGGTGGTGGTGCAGGAGGCGCAGGAAGAGGCGTAGCCGGTGAGCCGTCTTACGCGGATATCGCCTCTCTGTCCCGTGTGGCAGGTCAGGCGTTATTTCTCAAAAAGCGGGTTCCGCCTGTTTTCTTACCAATATCGGTGACATCGAGGCCATCAGGGCCATCATCAGTTTCGTCACATCCTGTTTGTTCCTGGCATCGATTTTCATGATGGGCGGGTCCAGATCCAATTGATGCAGAGCGCTGCGATACTCGGCGATGCCGGGGCCCGTGGTGACGTCAGAACGCGTGATGCCAATCGCCAGTTTGGATGATTCGCAGATGTAATCCTCGAAGGTCTTGAGATAAAAAATCATGTCGTCGATGGGGCGAGGGCGCGAGGCGTCAGCCAGTAGAATGAGGCCGCTGCCACCCTGGGTCAGAATGTCCCACATGAAGGAGAAACGCTCCTGCCCCGGCGCGCCGTAGACGTGAATAGGTTCGAGACCACCGAGGGCGGCGATACCGAAATCCAGAGCGACGGTGGTCTTGGGCTTGAGGTCGCGGGTCATGTCGGTGGCACTTTCGTTTGTGCTGACCACCGGGCCATCGCAAACGGCACTGACGGCGGTGGTCTTGCCGGCTCCCGTGGGTCCGGCAAACAGAATCTTGAGATTTCCCTGCACAATTTGGCTCCTTCCAAACAATCGACTCGCCAAGACCAGTTCCGTTAGCGATGGGCGTCAGTTTAGCCGGGTTTTACTGATTTGAAATAGCAACCCTCTGTTTTTAACAAAAATATAGGGTTATATGCGTAAGATTTTTTGCAAATCTGGGCTTTTGCTGCTTTTTCATGGCGCGATGACAAGAGCAGCGAAAGAGCAGGTTATAATGCCCCCTTTTTCGACGCACAGTTTAGGGTTGGGTATATGACGGACAATAATAAGACTTCTCTGGATTTTTCACTCGCGTACTACATGAGTGATCGTAAAACAGGTTCAATTTCGGTCGTGTCGCGCCAAGGGGGGGAGACCTCGATCCGTAAGCTGGAGCAGTTACCGGAAAGCGGTTTGGAGAAATTGCTTAAGCCTGTTTTTGTCGGTCTGACGGAAGATCAACAGGTGATTACGCTGGATGCCCGCACAAAGGAGTTGTCCATTCAGTCCGGGCTGATTGCGGATGCGTTTCCCGCTCATATCTATTCGGATCCCAATGCCGACCGTGACTGGTACATGAACGACGGTGACAAGGCGACGGGCAACGATACCCTAAACTGTGGCGACAATGGCTCTTCTGTGACGGTGGTGGAAAATACCTCCAGCCAACGCGTTAACTATTTGAAGACGATCTGTGTGGGCCGTGGTCACCATCAATGTAACTTCGCCTACCCTTCTGATGCTGCGCCTGACGTGCCACACACCGCCTACGTCAGCAACCTCAACGACGGTACGCTGACGGCGGTGGGGAACGATCCCGCCGATGCGGACACCTACCTCAAGCCGGTTGCGACCATCAATTTGTGTGAGCCGGACAAAGAGGGTGACGCTGTCGAGGGCGGCATTCCCAACAAGTCCTTTCCTCATGGCCTGGTCTACTCCAAGGCGACAGGCAAGGTCTACAACCTCAATAACGGCTACGGCACCATTGCGGTCATTGACCCCAAGACCCAGAGCATTGAAGCGAGAGTGCCTTTTAAGGGCTTCAGCAATCTGTTTATCAGCCCTTGTGGGCATTATATTTTCGGTCGCGGTGCGGACCGGAAGTCTGATCCTGACCACGTTATTGCCAAACTGGCGGTGCTGGACGCAAAGACCTGCGAAGTGCTGGACCGGGTTGATCTGCGAGATACTTACATCAGTAAATATTTCTTCAATCCCGAGGGCTCCAAGCTCTACCTCACCACGTCCAGTTCCGGCAGTGATGAGCAAAAAGCAAACCTGAAGACCGATGCATTGCTGGCTTTTGATTTAACTGCTCTGCCAAAGATTCAACAGGTGAAAGGGGTTCGTTTGGGGGCGCCGATCGGGACGGTGGATTTCCTGGCACCAGAAGGCAAGACGGAATTGATTTTTACCTCCAACTCGGCCAAAGGCGTGGTCTCCATACTTTGCGGGGAGAGCGATGAGGTGATTGAAACCATTTCGGTGGGAGATTGTTCGCCTCATTCCCGCCTGTGGTTGCTCTGATCGCGGTGTAGTTTTTTCAGTGCGCCCCGCCTGCTTGGGGTTTCCAAAGGGGAGAATACCCCTCTCCTTCAGTCTCGTCGTCGGGGTGTCCCTCCCGACGACGATCTAATCATCCATTTTTCTGAATTGCTGTAGTGCGTGGTTGTGTGGCCCCGAGAAGCCTGATCCTGCATCTGGCCTGTATTAAAAAGGTATGTTAATGGCATCTTTTTTGGGCTTGCATGAGGTGTGAGAGTGTTTTAGTTTAGTAAAACACTTGGGTATGTGGGCGGTGATTTGGGGAGATTTTTTCGCTCGCAGTGATCCGGTGATATTTTGGCCTAACGATAAATCCTTTTGGGGGGAACGATGAATAAGAACTCTGCTTTGATCCTGGGCGCTGCGGCGATTGGAATTATATCGGTGCCGGTGGCTGCGATGGTCAATATTGTGGCTGGTTTGGTCCTGATGACTCTGCCGCTGTTTATGGTGGCTCGGGTAAACTAACCTCTTTCAGGTGCGGTCTGCGCTGTCAGGCCGCACTTTACTCGTTTTGTAATCTCCTTTTCTCTCTTCCTCTGGTATTTGTCGTAGTCTGCCTGTACAGAAACGTTTAAGGGCGGGACGATGAGGTCTTTGGTAACGCACCACGGCTCGGTTTACCAGAGCTACTCCTCAAATAGTGCATCCAGCGGTAGAACGGTCAGGCCGGAAACGCCGTCCTGCACGTAGCCGCCTGTGTCAATGAACCACACGTTCTCCCTGACCCGAATCTCGCCGCAGCCACTGATGCTGTGGCCGCAGATGACGTAGTCGATGTCGGGAACCGGGCCTACGACCTTTCCTTGTGCCCGGCTGCGGCTCCAGAGCGCCGTTTTTTGACACTCCGCATCGCCCAGACTGAGGTAGCGGGTAAATCGTTTCCAGGACATGCCTTCGGGTACATCCGCATGCACAATTCCTACCGTTCCACCCAGCGTACTGACCTCCATCGCCGACGGCAGGTTTGCCAGGGCATTCAGAAAATGGTGGCGGGTATCGGGGGTCGTGTTGAGCCACCACTCTCCGCCATTGGCGGTCAGCCAGCGCTGGCCGTGGTCACGCTGATGGGAGGAGCGCAGCAGCATATCCTCATGGTTGCCCAGGCAGCTGTGAAACCACGGTTGATTAAGCCACTCCAGCGCCTGGCTGGAATAGGGGCCACGGTTGATGATATCCCCCACGGCGAAGCAGCGGTCGCAGGTGGGGTCAAATTCATAGGCCTCCAGCGCCGCCTTCAGGAGGTGAAAGCAGCCGTGGATGTCCCCGGCGACATAGTCACGTCCTCTTGTGTTTATTTCAAAACATTCAACCATTATTGCTCTGATGAAGCTCCCTGCTTATGGTTCCAAATAGTAACATGGGTGGCCTGTCCGCCACGGTGTGGTAATGGGGTCGACGGTGAGATTAAATATTAAACATTGTGTGATGTATATACGTATGTTTTTCCAATATTTCCCGATTGTAATATGGCTCCATGAGCTACACTGTGGGCAGTGTGCCAGAAGCAAGCGGGCACCGAATAACCAGCAATAGGGAGTGGTCAGGTGCGGAGTAGTTTGGGTCTCGTCCGGTATCTTACGGGGATTGTGGTCTTGTGCGTATCGTTGCTCTCCTCTGTGCAGGCCACTGACATATATCGCTGCAAGGACGGTTCGGGCAATACCGTCTTTCAGGACATGCCCTGTGAAGGGGGGGATACCCCCGTTATCTCCTGGTCCGGCTCTAAGAGCGCGGCGCCCGGCATCAGTTCATCCGCGCAACCGCTTCCTCCCTCGGTCTCCGCTCCCCTGTCGCCTGTCGTTTCTGGCCAAAAAGCGGTCGACGCGGCTCTTCATGGTGGTAAGCACTTTTTCTGGCGAGCGACCAAAGCGGGTCAGGGAACGCTCTACCTGTTGGGGTCGATTCACTTTGGTCGGCCCGAGATGTACCCGCTGCCCGAGGTGATTCGCGAAGCATTCACTCGCGCCGATGCCCTGGTTGTGGAGCTGAATGCATTGGCGATGAATCCGATGGTCATGGCGCAGAGCTTTGCTGCAAAGGGGATGTATCTGAATGGCGGTTCTTTGCGCCAGGATGTTGATGCTCAAACATGGGAGCGCTTGAATCGTATGGCGGGCCAGGTGGGGTTGTCTGTCGATATGATCAACATGCAGAAACCGTGGATGGCTGCCATGACGCTGGGGGCAATGAGCGTGAAGCAGGCGGGCTTTAGCGAGAATCTGGGCATTGATATGCACTTTCTCACCCAGGCCAAGGATCGTATGCCAATCATTGAGTTGGAGAGCATGGCCTTTCAGGCCGATCTGTTAAGCGGATTACCGATGGACGCCCAGTTGGTGATGTTGGCCGATACCCTGAGAGTTCTGGATGAAGGGCCGGCCTACTATCAGCGAATGCTCGATGCCTGGCAGAGTGGTAAAGCCGCTGCATTGGAGGGGCTGATGGCGGAGAGCTTAAGTGGTAACAGCGCCGCAGAGTACCTGCACAAGGTGATGCTGGATGATCGCAATGTCACCATGGCCACCAAGCTTAAAACATTTGCCGCCAAGGGGCAGGACTACTTTGTCGTCGTTGGCGCCGCCCACTTGGTTGGGCCGAAAGGTTTAGTCGCACTGCTTCGGCAGCAGGGCTATGAAGTAGAACAGCTCTAAATAGAACCGCGCACGACTTCTGAGCTTGCTTGGCAATCATGGGATCCAAGGCAATGCGGGGGTATTCGGGAGATTTTTTAGGTGGATATGGGCTGAGCTGGAAAGTGGTTACCCGGGCGTGAATGGTTGGGTAAAAGTGTGTTTAATTCTGCCTGGATGCGTACCTTCAGGGTGGAGCGCAAGAGCTTGTGCTATGCGCCACTCTGAAGGTGCGGATTCAGGTCATATTCAAAGGGAGTATCGGAAATGACCAATCAAACGACAGATGTGGAAGTGATGCAGTGGGACATCGCCCTGGCGAATTTGGCCAAAGAGGCTTACCAAAAAAAATCAGAGCCGCTAACCATGGATGATTTTACTGAGCTGGCTAACGAATATCACATCCGTCTGGATGACATCATGATCACTATGTTTGAGCTAGTGATTCACGGTGAATGGATCTACGAGGGGGAGACTGAAATTACGCGAGGTACCCTGAATGACCTGTACGTCAACGGTCGACTTCATGCGAAGGATTTGGCTTTTTTTACTGGCGCTTGGCGACCGGCAACGTAGCGTGCTGCTCTCTCACCTGGAGTGCCCCTGTTAATTCGTAGCCAGGCGGTTATAAGTTTCAAGCCACGCCCCGCTGTGTTATGCGGTCCGGTCTGGACATATGGTTCAGATTCCTCGGGGTGGCTGCAGAGATGGAAAATTGAATCCGTTTGGGCTGGACACGTTATAGTCAATACCGCGCTCGATGAATTTAGGTCAGGGGCTTGATTTTTCCAAAAGGGTTGTGGTTCAATCTGGGGCGGCTATACTTACGGCGCAGCAGATATTGATTGAACATGGTTTTTCAGCTAGAAAACGCTTTTCTTCAGTACCTGTGAGTTGGTAATACTTTTGTAATTATTTTGAGGTGTAAAATGGCGACAGGTACTGTTAAGTGGTTCAATGATTCCAAGGGCTTTGGGTTTATTTCTCCTGCTGATGGCGGCGAAGACGTTTTTGTTCATTTCTCTGCTATCCAATCGGGTGGTTTCAAATCACTGGCTGAGGGTCAAACAGTTAACTATGAAACAGAGACAGGTCCTAAAGGCTTGCAGGCAACGAACGTAATGCCTCAGGAGTAAGCCTTAGCTGCTCCTGAATTGAGGAAGCCCGCCTTATTTGATTAAGGCGGGCTTTTTTTTATCCCGAATTTCGTCTCTGCTTTTGTCGCTGGTGTATGTTCTACGGAAGGCCACGGCTCAAGCTGTCGTGCGGAGTAGTTATTTGGCCGCTTCAGTCATCAATAGGGCTGACCGGTCGCCTGCCTGGTTCAGGGCTGAGATCATCGCATTTCCCAGTAGCTGAATGGCCCAGCGGTGTGGTTCTGATTCACACATACGGACGTAGGCTGCCAGTTCTTTGTCCGAGACATCCCGAAAGGCGTAGAGATACGATGCCTCAGTACGGCTGCGGATCTCTTTGCCCAAAGATTCACGTATTTCGCTTACCATTTTCTCCAGCTCGCCATCTCCCAGTTTCATCTCGGCATCCATAATGGGGTCAACGGCAGAGAAAACTGCCTTGAAGAAAGCAGTTTGCATATCGACGCTGAACGCGGTGGTCCGGTTTGCATCATCCAGCTGTTTGATGAGTGCCAGGCGTGACGCCGGGGCGGGCTGGCTTTGCAGTTGATTGACGTAAGCTTGAAAAGCGCTTCTGTTTTCAGGTTGGTTGGGCGCGCGCTCCAGTTTGGCCATTTTTAGTGCCAGGGGTGTGTCGAGCATTGTCAGATAGGCTTGAGCCTGCTTTGCATCGTAGTGGGCCCGTAATGTCCGCAGCACATCACGACGTACATTCGTGCGACTGAAAGCGCGCTGGAATACTCCGCTCACTGCTGCGTTGACCTCGGGGTCTAATGCTCCCGCGCTCTGTTTCAGTACGCCCTGGGCGAAGGTGGGTATCCGGTCGAGCAGTTTGTTGAAGCCAGTGCGCGCCAATAGCTGATCTATTTGCGCCGTGTCCGCGCTGTTGCTTGCCTGGGCGCAGGAGAATGTGAAAGCGAATAGCAGGGGGAGAACGAGTTTTAAAGACTTCATGGAAGGGACTCTGCGAATAGTAAACGAGGCCGGCGACGCCTGTGTCGCCGCCGGCAGGCTATGTATGTTAGGCGTTATGCACCGTAAATGGTGCGGTCATTCCAGAAAGAGAAGCTGAACTCCTTCATCTCTCCCTTGCCTATTTCAACTGTTTCGATCACCGCATTTGTTGCACCATCAATGATCGATAAGCTGCCGTGGGTCGGGTTGGGTACAAAAATGACAGGCGCCTGACCGTTATGATTCTCCAGGATAGCGATGGGGCGGCGGCCCGATGTGGTTGTTTCCAGTTGAATCTCTTCGACCAGCTTGAGCGCGGGAAGTGCGGATGTGTCGTATACCTGTACCACATCGGTGATCAGATTCTCTGCCTGTACCCCTTTTCCTGTGGCTGCCGTGGTGACATAGAGTCTGTCTCCGGCAGGGTTAAAACGATAGACGCTGGGGTAGATGTCCGGTAGATCGATGCAGGTAACCAGCTCTTCCTTGACGATATCCACTACGCTGAGGCGGCCCATGACGTGCTCGGCATTGCCCTTGCGATCAGCGCCTTTGCCTATGAGGTAACGACCACATCGGCTCAACAGCAAGTTACTGCTGACCTTCATTTCAATGGTGCTTTCCACCTGGTTTGTGGTGGGGTCAATGACGGCAATGGAGCCGTAACCGTTGTTGAGGTTGTAGACCTTGCCGGTCAGCGCAGAGAACTCCATGCCGTGAGGAAAGGCATTGTTGGGCAGGCTGGCGGCATCGCCCTGATCAAAGCGGGTGTCAAACAGGTTGATGGTGTCTATGACTTTGAGAAAGCTCACCGCATCGTTGGGGTCGTTGCCAATGACGGAGATGGTGCCATCGAGCAGATTACTGGAAAAAGCGCGCACTGGAATATCGGCAGCCTCCAGAGTCGGGTAGGTGAATGCGGTCATGTGGTGGCCGCGGCCGATGCAGAGTGTCTCCATGTGGAGGGCCTGATCATCCTTTTTGGCGACGATAGCGATGGAGGAGCCCTGGCCGTCGCATAGTAGTGTATCGTTTCCATCCTTGTCGCCATCATTCACGAACCAGACCCGAGTTGATTCCGGGTCGCGGTAGGCGTAGACGAAGCGGGCATCGGCAGGCACGCTGTGGGTATTGCTGATCGCCTTGGTGGCGGGATCCATAATAATGGCCTCCCCCCTGGCATTGACGCCCAAAAAGGCGGGGCAGCTGTTGATATCACCGCCAATGGGATCGCCCTG
Organism: Gammaproteobacteria bacterium; assembly: GCA_027001525.1. Lineage (GTDB taxonomy): Bacteria > Pseudomonadota > Gammaproteobacteria > Tenderiales > Tenderiaceae > JALTMR01. Next base: position 7,895 of record JALTMR010000273.1, on the reverse strand, counting down.
GCCCAGGTGGGTTACCGTGATCTCGCCGTTACGCTGTTCAACGATGGAAACACTGTTTTCATCGCCGTAATCCTTATGGCAGACAATGGTCCAATCCTTTGAATTTATATTGTTTTCAGTCGTCATTTCTCTTCCTGGAGTGGGCTGGATGGCGTTTATGATACCAAGCTTTAAGTTGCTTTTCCCCGGTGGCTCGCATTGTGACCCAGGGGCTGAAATACATGTTTGAAATATATTTAGAGGGGGGAGAGGTTGAGGGCTTTGTCTACAACCTGCAAAGAGGACTTACCCTCCAAAAAAGCCAGCAGATGCTCGCCGCCGTGGTGTTTGCGCCAGCCTTGAAGGACGGGCAGATCGCGCTCGCCGACGACCAGCTTTTCCAGCTCCTTGCGGCTGACCAGGTTTGTCGCATTGATGTTGTATCGGCTGGCGCAGAGTTTAACGATGGCGTTGAGCGCATCCACCTGAGCATCTTGCGCGGCGCTGAGACGAACAAAACTGGGCAGCGCGGGCCACTGATCTCGCGGCCGCTGCTGGGCTGCCGTAATGAGTGCCAGTAGCGTTTCGCCGTGGCGTTCAACGATGCTGGGAGAGATGCCGCGCAGTTTACTCAGCGCGTTAAGGTTGTTGGGTTTCAGGCGCGCCATGTCCAGCAGCAGTTCATCGCCGATGACGCGCCGCCGGGGCCGGTCGAGCTTCATCGCCAGCTCCTCCCGCCATCGGGCGACCGCCTGAAGAATAGCCAGTTGTACTCCCTTGAGGCGGTTCACCCCTTTGACCTTGCGCCAGATTTTGTCGGGGTCGGGGCGATAGCGTCTGGCATCGGTGAGGGTGTTGAAGTCCTCATCAAGCCAGTGGAGGCGATCAAGCTGTTCCAGCTGTTTAATGATCAGGGGGTACATCTGGGTCAGGTAGCGCACGTCGTCTTCGGCATAACGGATCTGCTTGGCGGCCAGCGGCCGCTGGAGCCAGTCGGTGCGGGTCTGGGACTTGTCCAGATCGACGTTGAGTACCTCTTTCACCAGGTTGGCGTAACCAATCTGCTCACCGATGCCCAGCACCGCGGCGGCGATCTGGGTGTCAAAAGAGGGGGTTGGCAGTTCGTTAAAGAGAAACAGGAAAATTTCCATGTCCTGAGAGGCGGCGTGAAAGACTTTGGTAATTGCCGGGTTCTGAAACAGCTGTCGAATGGGGGTCAGGTCGTCGATGGCCAGGGGGTCGATGCAGGCGGCGACCTCTTCATTGCCGATTTGAATCAGCGCCAGTCTGGGATAGTAGGTGCGTTCGCGCACAAACTCCGTATCGACGGCGAGAAACGGGCTGTCCTGCAACCGTTCGCAGAGCTGCTTAAGGTCATCTGAGGTGTCAATGAAAAGGGATTGCATGCGGATTCCAGGCTCAAAACCGCCATTCTATCCCATTCTCGGTTACACAAGGGGAGCAAGGCTCCCCCGGCGGGTTTTATGCGAGACGGTCGTCGGCAATATGGTACTTCGGATCTTCGATGACATTGACTTCAACCAGATTGCCGGCCTTGGTCAGCAGCTCCCGGCACTCCGGGCTCAGGTGCTTGATGTGCAGTGTTTTGCCGGCGTTGAGATAACGCTCGGCCACGGCGTCGATGGCCTCCAGTCCCGAGTGGTCACAGACGCGGGTATCGGCGAAGTCTATAACCACATCCTGGGGATCGTTGCGGGCATCAAAAAGCTGTTTGAAGCTGTGGATCGAGCCAAAGAAAAGGGGCCCGTGAAGGGTGTAAAACTTGGTGCCGTTTTCGTCAATATGGGTCTCGGCCTCCATGCGCTTGGCGGTATCCCAGGCGAAGGCCAGCGCAGAGACGATGACGCCAACGACGACGGCAATCGCCAGATCCGTGGCGACGGTAACACCCGAAACCAGAATCAGCACGAAGGCATCGGTTCGGGGGATCTTGCCAAAGAGGCGGAAGCTGGACCACTCAAAGGTGCCGATGACGACGATAAACATCACGCCGATCAGCGCGGCCAGCGGAATCTCTTCGATCAGGCTGCTGGCAAACAGAATGAAGCAGAGCAGAAACAGCGCCCCGGCGATGCCCGACAGTCGGCCGCGGCCGCCGGAGTTCACGTTGATCATGCTTTGGCCGATCATGGCGCAGCCCCCCATGCCGCCAAAAAATCCGGTGACCACGTTGGCCGTCCCCTGGCCCATGCATTCGCGGTTGCCCTGGCCGCGGGTTTCGGTGATTTCGTCGATAAGTGTCATGGTCAGCAGTGACTCGATCAGGCCGATGGCCGCCAAAATCACGGAGTAGGGCAGAATGATCCACAACGTCTCCCAGGTCAGGGGGACGGAAGGAATGTGAAACTCCGGCAGGCCGCCGGCGATGGAGGCCATGTCACCCACAGTGCGTACATCCAGACCAAAAACAATCACCAGGATGGAGACCACCAAAATGGCGGCGAGCGAAGAGGGAATGGCCTTGGTGAATTTGGGGAGGAAGTAGATGATCGCCATGGTCAGGGCAATCAGCCCCAGCAGCATCCAGAGGGCAGAGCCACTCATCCACGTCATGCTGCCATTAGCCCCCTCCACCTGGAACTGTTTCATCTGCGCCAGAAAAATCACAATGGCCAGTCCGTTCACAAAGCCGAGCATGACCGGGTAGGGAACCAGGCGGATGAACTTGCCCAGCTTCAATACCCCTGCCCCGATCTGGATGATCCCCATCAGAACCACCGCAGCAAAGAGATACTCCACCCCGTGATCGAGCACAAGACTGACCATGACCACCGCCAGCGCTCCGGTTGCGCCGGAGATCATGCCTGGCCGCCCGCCGATAGCCGAGGTGATCAGGCCGACGATAAATGCCGCATAAAGCCCCACCAGCGGATCAACATTTGCCACAAACGCAAAGGCGATAGCTTCAGGCACCAGCGCCAGGGCGACGGTTAAGCCTGACAGTACGTCATTCTTAACATTGGCCTGGGGGTTTGCTCGGGGTTCGAACATTTAACTACCTCTTTACCGCGGGGCGGGGGGATGTGAAAATGGGGCGAAATTCTACCAAAAATGGGCAGTTACCGAAAGGTGGCGCCTGGCGAAAATGCCTCGAATTCCCTAGTGCAGAAGATTTTTACCGGTCTGGCAGGTGATCCTGGTGGTGGCGTGTTTCATGATGTTCAAGGTTGGGAACGAGCGGATGGATGGAGAGCCAGCGACGTGATAATGAAGCGATTTATATTGATTTCTGTGAGTGCCATGTTCAGTGCAGGGGCAATGGCAAACTGGACATGGACGCCGGGGTTTTTGGCACAGGAGTCATACAACGACAACCTCACCCTGGTGGATGAGGGTGACAAGGTGACCGATTTCATCACCGAACTCACGCCATCACTCGCGATTAACCAACGTAGCAGAACGTTGGATTTAACACTCGATTACCGTATGCAGAATCTGGTCTACGCCAAGGAGAGTCAGTACAACAAAACCTACAGTCAGTTCAGAGGCAATGCGACGGCCAATCTGGTGCGGGACTTTTTCTTCATCGATGCCGCAGCCAGTTACGGGCAACAAAATATCAGTAACGCCGGCACTATTACGCTGAACAACGCCACCATCAATCGCAACCGTACTAACGCCACAGTGGCCAGCGTGCGCCCCTATATCGAATACAGCCTGGGGCGTTCCGCCGATGTGTATCTGGCGGCTGAACGCGGCATCGTCCGATACTCCGCCGCTGAAATCGAGGGCAGTGAACGTAACAGCTACGAGGCAAGATTAAGTAGCGGCCGCGCGTTTCAGCGCCTGCTGTGGCGATTGGTCTATCTAAAGCAGGATATCTCTTCTGCCAACCAGGTGAATACCCTGCTGCAGGAGTACAACGGTGAGCTGGAGTATCGACTGACCCCCAGGCTCAGTCTGTTGGCCACCTCCGGTTATGACGACAACCAGTATGACCGGGCAGGCATCGTCACCAACCCGAGGGGGTCCAAGTGGACGGCCGGATTTAGCTGGATTGCCACCCGGCATACCTCCGTGGTGGCCAGCGTGGGGAAACGTTATTTTGGTAACACTCGCGCGTTGACGATCAGCAACCGCGCCAGAAGAACGGAACTCTCGCTCTCCTACGATGAGAGCGTCACCGTATTGGCGACCACTCTGTTTGCAGCCAACGAACCTGCCCCTGCTCCTGTCCCGGCTGAGGGCGATACAGGCGACGCGGCTGTCCCTCCGCTCTTAAGCACGGAAGTTGATCCCAGTCTGCCCTCGGTTGGAAATGCTGCCTATGTGCGCAAGCGTCTGACGGGCAATTTTTCCCTGTACGGTCGCCAGAGCCTGCTGGCGCTGACGGTCTATGATGAAAGCCGTCTTTACGAGTCAACGGGGCGGGAGGAGTTAATCAAAGGGGGTTCGGCTTCGTACAACTGGAATATTTCATCCCGCTCACGATTCATCGTTTCGGTCACCGGGCAGTATTCCGACCTGGCTGATCGGGGCAAGAACAAATTTGTACGTGCCAGTGCAGAAATAGAACGGCGGATCAATACGAATTTGGTGAGCAGTTTCAGTTTGTCTCACAATACGCAGGCGTTTTCGTTGGGTGTATTAAACTACGACCAAAACATCGCCTACGCACGTATCGTCTGGGAACTGTAGTCAAAAAAGGGGGCAGAGCGCTGCCCGCCTAGCGGAAGTTCATCGCCCACTCGTGTTCGTCGTCACTGGCCGTCTTATTCTGCTGTTCGGCCTCCTTGCGGTATTGTGACACCAGATTCAGTAGCTCCACCTCATTGGCAGCGCTTGGGTTGTGGACGTACTGTGCGACTTCACGATACATGCGCCAGAGCCATTTTTCAGTTGATGTGTTGTGTTCCATGATCTGTCTCCTGTGGGTTGATAACGGTGTTTATTAGATCAACAGTTTGTGACGTATCGATGACAATATTTATGGGCACCTCTGTTGGTTCATGAATGCGCATCTTAAACCCCAAATCCGCTGCACCCAGAGTTAATAGAGGTGCCCTTATGGCTGTGATTAACCATGTCTGATGAATTTAAAAAACATGAAGGCAAAGGGAAGGTTCATGCGGGTTCTGCTCGTACGTCGCCCTATCCGGTGAGTCGTTTGGCATCGACGATCGATCTGGTCGATGTGGCCAAACAGATCTCCCAGGCAGACCAGCTGGTCAACACCAAGGTCAGTGCCAAGCTCCAGGTGATTGCTGACCAGATCAGCGCGCTGCAGGAGGAGGCAAAGAAGGTTCTGGCGCAGGCCCGGGATGACCAGGAACTGCACCGCGCGCACTGCAATTTCAAACGCGTTCCGGGGAAGATCTACCACCTCTATGAGAAAGCGGATGGCTCGCTCCATTTTCTGATGCTGGGGCCACAGGAATGGGGTGGTGCACCGCCCTACAAATTTATCGCCAGTTACCGTCTGGAGAGCGATATGTCGTGGTGCAATGTTGACGAGATTCGGGACGAGAAAGAGAACACCCGTGAGTTGGTCATGAAGCTGCTGAGTGAGAAAGGATTGCTTTAGCGCACCTTAAACCCAAAATCCGCTACATCGGCGTTGCAAATTTTGGCAATAGCCCCACTATTACCCGCAATTTTCGCCTGGATGTAACAAATTTGGAATTCAATCCGCCACATCCAGAATTGATAGAGGTGCCCTTTAGCCTTTTTTGAACTGAATGACCTTTTTCAGGGGCGACAGATTGATCTCGTCCACCACCGTGCCTGCTCTGGCATTGATGACCATGCTTACCGCTTCTGCCACATCCTCCGGCTCGATGTAGTTGTTTTCATCTTCGCCGGGGGCAAAGTTAAGGTCGTCAAAAAACGCCGTTTTGACCATTCCCGGGTTAATGAGGCAGACCCGTACCTGGCTGCGACTGCACTCGTCCCGCAGCGCTTGAGCCATGCCTCGCAATGCAAATTTGCTGGCGCTGTAGATGGCCCCGCGGCGCCCCCCCGACAGGGCCGACTCTGAACCGATAAAGATCAGCTCACCTCGTTTTTTTCGCTTCAGATGGGGCAAAAAGGCGCGGCTGATGAACGCCTGGCTGGTAAAGTTGAGATCCATCAGCTCGCGTATCTGCTGATAGGAAAATTCTTCCAGAGAACCAAATTGCCCCTGTCCGGCGCAGCAGATGATGCCGTCGATGTCGCGGTGCGCCTTGCTCAATGCATTGAGCTGATCGGGCAGTTGTTCCAGTGGCAGCAGGTCCAGCGAAACCTTGGTCAGCCCCCTTTTCTGGGTCTCCCCTTGAGCATCTACGTGGCGAAAATCACGGCCCAGCGCAACCACCCGGTGGCCTTCGCGTAGCAGTCGCTGGCTGATGGCCAGGCCGATGCCGGAGGTGGCACCTGTGATCAGAAATTTTCTCGGGCTAGCTGTCATCGGTGCAGGGAAAGTAGATGGATTGGGGGATGTAGGTTAGCAGTTGCTGTTCACAAAAGGCGAACATCTGCGCCTCCAGTTCGTGCTGGTAGGAGACCATGCCGTTTTCCTGCGCCATGGGCCCGGCAAAGAGCACCTCCTGCGGGTAGAGCTTCACCATGTTGCGGAAAAATCCCGTTGGCATTCGAAATGAACCGAGGCTGACAGAGTGCAGGGCCGATGTGTCGATGCGACTGAATACCTGGCGAAAAAAGTCTCGGTAGAGGCTTTGGTAATCGGCGCAGTAGATGAGCGGGTCAAAGCGCAGCCCCACCGTCCAGCCGTGCTGCTGGAGTGTGTTGATCGCCGCCAGGCGTCGTTCCAGTGACGGTGTTTTGTGCTCGGTGGTACGAACCAGCAAGTCGGGGGACAAGCTGTAGGCCACCACCACGTTGGCCAGGGCCTGGCGCGTCAGTAATTCACGAATCTGGATGCTTTTGGTCCGCAGTTCGAGCCAGGCATTGGGGTGTTTCTCAAACAGCCCCAGCGTATGTTTGGCGAAGCCAGTGATGGGCTCCAGCGCCAGGCTGTCACAGTCGTAGCCGGAGAAAAAGTAACTCGGCTCACCGTCGGGGGCGGCCGCTGCGGTGTCGACAATGGCCTGGTCGAAATCTTCGTAATTCACAAACAGCACGTAGTTGGCTGAGCGATACATGCCCTGCAGGAAGCAGTAGCGGCAGTCGTAGACGCAGTTAAGCATGTGGGAGAAGTAGAAATTGCGCTGGCCGCCAATGTTGTAACTCAGCGGTGCCTCCAGTACGAAGTGTTTGAACTTGCGCGCCAGAATCAGCGAGGGGGCCTTTTTTTGCAGGCGAAAATTCTGAGCCTTGCGGTTAAATATCTCGCCGTAGCGCTGGCAATAAATGCGCGTTGCTCGGGGGTAGCGCTGGCAGATGGCCTGTGTGCGCGGGTGTTCCGCCACCTCTTCTTCGATATAGAGGGTGTGAATCATGGCGACGGCTCAAACAAAACGGGCATGGCGTCGAGTTGCTCCTGCAGTGCGCTCAGCACCGCTTTGCTCTTTTTGCATGGCTGGAAATCTTCCACCCGGGGTGGCCGTTGGGGGCAAAGTGCCTGCCAGCGTTGCAAGTGATGTTGCAGTTGATTCTCCTGGTAACTGGTGAAGTGCCAGCGCTGGAGGAACGGTGCCAGCGCCGGGCTGGGTTGGTGTTGCTGTTTCAGTTCGTGGCTCATGGCTTGGAGCTGCCCGATTAACTGCTCGATAACCGGCAGTTGCTGAGTGACCCATGCCTGTACATTTTTCTGGTTGATCTGCGTGGCCGGGCTGGCCGGGTTGTCGGAGACAATCTTCAGGCAGTGGATCAGTTCGGCAGTGGCAAAACGGCTGGCGCTGCTGTAAAAACCGGCGGCCTCCATCTCCACGCAGCCCTCGCCGGGGTAGTCGTCGCAGGGCTGCTCCACGCTCAGGCAGGGGGTGGTGGCGCACGGCGCGTCAAACAGCAGGGGC
>JALTMR010000272.1 GCA_027001525.1 Gammaproteobacteria bacterium | reverse complement strand
GGTCTGTTTGAAGTCACTGCTCAGGTGGCAGCTTTCACAAGGGGCGATGGCGTGGAGGCCGATGAGGGGAAAGTGCGTCACGTCGTGATCGAAAAGCACCCGTTTGTCCCAGGCCGCTTCGTTATGGCAGCGCTGGCACTCTTTCCCTTCACTGCCTTTGTGTACATCGTCCTGCTGGTGGCAGGTGTAGCAGCGGGGGGTAGTCTGCTCATCGGTGATGTTGCCCTTGTGGCAGGCACGACAGGGTGTTTTGGTGTGTTTTCCCTTGAGTTTGAAATCCGTTTTGTCGTGATCGAACTTTTTCTTCTCCCAGGACTGGGGGGTGTGGCAGGTTTTGCATTTGCGGCCGTAGCGGCCGGCGTGTTCGTCATCCTGTTTGTGGCAGTCGTAGCATTGGGTGCCTAACTCTTTCCCCTTTTTGTTACCGACATGGCAGCGGAAGCAGCCGGTCTCTTTGTGCTGGCCGGTGAGTTTGAATTTTGTTTTATTGTGGTCATAGCGGACCTTGTTCCATTTGCTCTCCTGGTGGCAGCGTTGGCACTTCTCTCCCCAGTTGCCGTTGTGAACATCGTCAAAGCGGTGGCAGGCGTAGCAGGTGGTGGCTATATCCTTGTAGCGCTGGTTCATGTGGCAGGCGAGGCACTCGGCCTGCTTGTGTTTTCCCTTGAGTTTGAAGTCGGTTTTGTCGTGGTCAAATCGGGTTTTTTCCCAGCTTTCGCTGCTGTGGCATTTGTCACACTTTTTTCCTAACCGCTGTTTGTGCGGCGAAACTGATTTGTGGCAGCTCAGGCAGCTGCCGGGGGCCTCTCTGAGTTTCTTTTGGGGGAGATGACAGCGGCTGCATGGCAGGGAAATGTGGCGGCCCTTGAGCGCGAAGTCTGTGCCTTTGTGATCGAAGTTATCTCTGTCCAGGTGGACGATGTCGGCCTGGCGACCCAGGTGGTCGCTGTGGCAGGTTTTGCACTGGCCGTCCCGGATGCGTTGGGACAGGCCGTGGAGCCCGCGCTTCTGGCGCAGGTCCTGCGCCACTTTTTTATGGCAGTCGAGGCAGAGGGTGGTTTGATCTGTTTTTTTCAGTTTGGCGTGGCACTGGTTGCAATCTTCCTCGTATTTGGCGTGCCCCTGGATCACCTTGCCGGGCATGACCAGTGTCTCCCAGTGCGCCGCCGGAGCGCTGGGGGAGACAAGAAGCAGGGCGGCGGTTGCCAGCAGCCACAAGGCAAACGTTGGTTTCATGAAATCAGTAAACGTGCACAGCAACAACGTGGACGACGCCCGAGATGACCATCATCAGAAACAGGGGAAAGTGCAGCACATGCCAGAGGGCAAACAGGCGTTCATAAAATGAGATATGGCCAATGCGGCCCATCAGCGTCAGGTAGGTCTGCAAGTCCTCCTTCGCCTTGCGGTAGACGGTGCGTTTCTGCTTTGAGCTCCAGCCATGTCTGGTCGCCAGCTGTGTAACGGAGTGACGCAGCGGAAAGCGCAGCCGCACCGAATACCAGCGCACCTGAAGACCGATGAGGATCAGCCGGATCATGCTCTGAATAATATGATCGGGCTGGGCCAGGGCGCGTCGTTCCAGCCGCTTTAACGTCGCTTTTATTGTTTCGTCCGCCTCGGTGTCAGCTTCAAGAATATTCTTGATGAGTGTTGAGTCCCGTTTCAGTTCGTGGAGCGTTGCCTTGCGACCGTAGAGGCCGTAGTGAATTTTGGTATAGATATAACGCCCGATCAGACCACTGCCGGCCACCAGCAGCATGCAGAACAGGGCGACGTTGCTGTTAATGGAACCCAGCTCAAAGTTTGAGTGATAGAGCACGGCGATGGGGCCCACCACGCCAAAGACCATGTGGCTGCGGAACCACCACTTCACCGGTCCGGCACCACGCATAAATCGGGCGCGTTTTCGCAGCGGGTAGAGCAGGAGCAGTAACATCAACGAGCCGCCAATAATGCCCAGCGCATAGCCAGTGCCCGATTCTGCCGTCAGGTGTGCTTCGCTGCTCAGCTGCCAGCCAGCGTAGAGGGCGATGATGGCCGAGCCGAAAAACAGCGATGTACTGATGCGCGAGGTAAAGGGCACGCAGATATCCCGGATACGTTGGCGGTGTGCTGAATCGCCTTTTCCTGTTTTGCTTTCCGTTTTGCCTTCTGTCTTGCCCTCTGTTTTGACGGAGCTCTGCGGGGTTTCGACTTGAGGAAATGTGATGGCTTGCAGTGACATGGCGGCCCTTGATCCTTGGCAGTTGACTCATACCCCCTCTCACGACAGAAACCGGAAAAGGGTTCCCTTTGGAAAAATATTTTTTTACCGGATGTGATGCGAAAGATGAGGTGAGGTGACGGCAGCGCTATAGCAACGGCTATGCCCGGGCAGCAATAGTTTTTGTACTTCATGGGGTTAGGGTCTTGGTCAGGTATTTTGCCTGTTTGCCGTCGCGAAAGTTTTGTCGCCGCGCAGCGACGCCCCGCTTTTTCAGTTTGGATTTAACCTGAATCCCTACCTTCGGTTTAAGCCACCCGTACAGGATGAAAAAGGAATGTCTCTCATCGGCTACATGAAGTTAATCCCTTCTTGTTGTTAGTATGTGGCCGTCCCCATCCCTGAGTTTGGGGCACCTCTTTTCTCTTTGCCTTTTGGTTTGTTCTGGTTGTGGCGGGTTGAACCGTGGCGCCCTTTTAATCGCAGAAAATAAAAATGAATGCCTCGCTAGAGTCACTGACAAATTACGCTTTCTATTTTGTGCCGCTACTGCTGATCTGGCTGGGGTACGTTTTGAACCATCATCGAAAACAGCGTGTGAATATCGCGCTACGCGATGCGGCGAAAATGTCGGGTATGTCAGAGCCGGCGTCGCTGCACCCGTTAATCGATGCCAGTCGTTGCATAGGCTGTGGTTCGTGTGCGGCAGCCTGCCCGGAAGGGAAGGTGATTGGTGTCATCAATGGCAAGGCGGAGTTGATTAAACCCAGCGGTTGTATTGGCCACGGGGCATGTAAAATCGCCTGCCCGGAAGATGCCATTACGCTGGTATTTGGCACCGAGAAGCGCGGTGTTGATATCCCCAATGTGCAGCCGAACTTTGAAACCAACGTCAGTGGCCTGTTTATCGCCGGTGAGCTGGGTGGCATGGGGCTGATACGAAATGCCATCGAGCAGGGCAAGCAGGCAATGGACTCCATCAAAAAGGTCAGTGGTGTGGGGCAGGGAGAGGGGCTTGATGTCTTCATCGTCGGTGCCGGCCCGGCGGGCTTTGCTGCATCGCTGGCGGCGAAGGCGCAGGGGCTGCGTTATGTGACCATTGAACAGGACTCTCTCGGAGGCACGGTGGCCCACTTTCCCCGCGGCAAAATTGTGATGACGGCGCCGGTGGAGATTCCACTGGTAGGCAAAGTAAAGCTGACCGAGACCACCAAAGAGGCGTTGCTCGATCTGTGGCAGGGGATTGAGCGCGATATTGATATCGGCATCCAGTATCAGGAGCGGCTGGAGCAGGTGGAACAGACCGCCATGGGCTTTGACATCACCACCTCCAAAGGCACATACCGCAGCCGAACGGTGCTGCTGGCTATCGGCCGGCGCGGAACGCCAAGAAAGCTGGGGGTGCCGGGCGAGGCCGCCAGCAAGGTGGTGTATCGCCTGATCGACCCGGCGCAGTACCGGGGTCAGCATGTGCTGGTGGTGGGCGGTGGGGACAGTGCGATAGAGGCCGCCACCAGCATCGCTGAAGAGGCGGATACCACGGTGACCATCTCCTATCGTTCCGAGGCGTTCTCTCGCGCCAAGGAGAAAAATCGCCAGCGCGTGGAGGCGGCCCGGGAGGCGGGGCGTTTGCGTGTGCTGATGTCTTCCCAGGTAAAAAGCATCACCGATAAAACGGTGGCGCTGGAGCAGGGAGGCGAGCCGATTGAAATCGCCAACGATGCGGTAATCATCTGCGCCGGGGGCATTTTACCCACGCCGTTTCTGAAAAAAATCGGCATAGAAGTTGAGACAAAATATGGCACGGCGTAGTGGCGTAGTGGTCGCCCTTTTGGTGGTGGCGGTGCTGGGGATGGAGCCGTTGATGGCCGCCTCCATGGCGGAGGTGAAAGCGGCGGTGCGGCTGCGTGACTACGACGGCGCTGCGACGATGTTAAAAACGCTGGCCAGGGCGGGGGATGCCGATGCGCAGTACCAGTTGGCTGGCCTCTATCGCGCCGGTCGCGGTGTGGCCAAAGACCCGGAGCAGGCGTTTCATTGGTATGAGAAGGCCGCGGCGCAGCACCATGCCAAGGCGCAATATCATCTCGGCGTCATGTATGAAAATGGCTGGGGCGTGGGGCGGAATCTGCAATTGGCCACGCGTTGGTGGTTAAAGGCCGCTGAGGCCGGTCAGCCACAGGCGAAGAAAAAGCTGGCGCAGTTGCGTCAGTCGCCAAAGGTGCAGGACAACGACCCGGAAGGCCGTCTACGGCGCGCAGCGCAAAAGGGTGAGTTGGCGCGTGTGACGCAGCTGCTGGCTCAACGTGTTGATGTCAACGCCGTGGATGAGCTGAATCGCAGTGCCCTGATTGAAGCGGCCGAGGGGGGGCATGTGGCGGTGGTTGAAGCGCTGCTGGAGGCGGGTGCCCGAAGTGATCGAAAAGACAAG
>JALTMR010000271.1 GCA_027001525.1 Gammaproteobacteria bacterium | reverse complement strand
CCGGCATTCAGGTTAAAACATAAACCTGGGCGTTTCAGGTATAATCCGGCGCCCAACTCATCGAGGCATCGCAAATAATGTGGTTTTCAAATCTTCAGCTTTATCGTCTCACCAAGCCCTTTGAACTAAGTGCCGAGGCACTGGCCGAGCAACTGAATGACCACGCTTTTCGCCCCTGCGCAAGCCTGGATCTGTTCACCTACGGCTGGGTTCCGCCCATGGGAGCGTACGGAACGGAGCTGATTCACGCCGCCAACGGCCATATTCTGATCTGTGCCCGCAAGGAGGAGAAGATCCTGCCCGCCGCCGTGGTGCGCGAATTCGTGGCGGAAAAAGTCAATGAGATTCAAGACACCCAGGGCCGCCCGGTCCGCCGCAAGGAACGGGACGAAATCAAGGACAACGTGATCCACGAACTGCTGCCCAAGGCGTTTACCCGCTCCACCCGCACCTTTGCCTACATCTCCCCGGCGGAGAAGTTTGTGGTGGTCAACGCCACCAGCGCCGCCAAAGCGGAAGAACTGCTGAGCTACCTGCGCGGCTCCCTGGGGTCGCTGGGCGTCGTGCCTGTCAGCACTCGGCAGGCTCCCACCCAAGTCATGACTCACTGGCTGGTGGAGCAGGAGGCCCCCGCGGGGTTTGAAGTGGCCGATGAGTGCGAACTGCGCGAGAAGGGCGAGGATGGCAGCATCATCCGCTGCAAACGTCAGGACCTCGCCTCGGACGAGATCAAGGTGCACCTGGATGCCGGCAAGCTGGTGACAAAACTGGCTATCGACTGGCAGGAGCAACTAAGCTGCATCCTCAACGACGACCTATCCATCAAGCGGCTGCGCTTTGGCGAGGAGCTGCTGGAGAAGAGCAAAGAGGTGGATGCCGACGATGTCGCCGCCGCCTTCGACAACGACTTCACCCTCATGACGCTGGAGCTAAGCCGCTTTATCCCGCGCCTGATCGAAGTCTTCGGTGGTGAAAACGAAACCGTGGGCTTTGGCGAATAGGCCACCCGCCACACCCTGGGGAGGCTCTTCTCTCCTCCCCGGGGTGGCTCAACGCTTGCGGGAGAAGACCCAGCGCCTGGCCGTGCTCATCGCCTCGTTAAAGGCGTAGCCATCCTGCGCGAAAGTCTTCATCTCTTCGGGATCGCTCATCCGCTTCTGAATCACATAGCGGCTTAACATGCCGCGAGCCTTCTTGGCATAGACGCCCATCACTTTGTACTGGCCATTTTTGTAGTCTTTAAACTCCGGCGTAATGATCTCACCCTGCAATTTCTCCGCCTTTACCGCTTTGAAATATTCTGTTGAGGCCAGATTGACCAAGCAGTCAGACCCCAGCGCCTGAAGCTGCCTGTTCAGCCCCTCGGTGAGGGTATCGCCCCAGAACTCGTAGAGATTTTTACCGCGATCCGTCTCAATCTTTCGCCCCATCTCCAGCCGGTAGGGTTGCATTAAATCAAGCGGCCGCAGCACCCCGTAGAGACCAGAGAGAATTCTCAGGTGCTGCTGAGCATAATCAAAATCGGCCTCGCTGAAGCTGCCCGCATCAAGACCACTGTAAACATCCCCCTTGAATGCCAATACCGCCTGCCTGGCATTCGAGGGTGTAAAAGGGGTATGCCACTGTTCAAACCGCTCAAAATTCAGCTCGGCAATTTTGCTGCTGACTTTCATAATCTCGGCAATATCCAGCACCGAGTAGCGGCGCACGCGGTTGATCAGCTGCTGTGACGCCTTCAGATAGTCCGGCTCCGAGTAACGATCCGTTGCCGGGGGGGTGGTGTAATCCAGCGTTTTCGCGGGCGAGATGACAAGCAGCATGAGCGTCGACCATAGTGTGAGTGAAGTTAAGGGCACCTCTATTAATTCATGAATGCGCATCTTAAACCCCAAATCCGCTCCATCGGCGTTACAAATTTTGCCAATAATCCCGCTATTGCCTGCAATTTGCGCCTGGATGTAACGAAGTTGGGATTCAATCTGCCGCACCCAGAATTAATAGAGGTGCCCTTAAAGCGAATTATAGGGGATATGAGCGATATAATTGAGCGATGAATCGTGGGGTCAACAAAACCTGGGGCAACGCTATGAAGCTGTCGGCATTGGTCGTCGCGCTGCTACTGAGCGGTTGTGCTACCTACCGCCCGGCGCAGGTCAATAACATCTGCGCCATTTTTCGCGGTGAACCGAACTGGTATGAAGCCGCCGTGGAGGCCAATGAAAAATGGGGCACGCCCATCTGGGTCATGATGAGCATCATCCATCAGGAGTCAAAATTTATCGACGATGCCCGCCCCCCGCGAGACTGGTTCCTCTTCATTCCCCTGCCGCGCCGCTCCTCCGCGTACGGCTACGCCCAGGCCCAGGATCCGGCATGGGGAGAGTACCTGAGAAAGAGCGGCCGCTGGAACGCCGACCGTGATGACTTTGACGATGCTATCGACTTTGTGGGCTGGTACACCCACACCACCCAACGCACACTGGGCATCTCAAAGTGGGACGCCTACCACCAATACCTCGCCTACCACGAAGGCCGGGGCGGCTATCAGCGGGGCAGCTGGAAGAAAAAGCCGTGGCTGCAAAGCGTCGCCAATAAAGTGAAGAAACAGGCGGCTACCTACAACAGTCAATTGAAAAGCTGTTCGAAGGAGCTGGATAAAAAGATCGGCGGCTGGTTTTAGTCACCTAGTGCGGTGTAACAGACAATACGGATCGTATTCGGGGCATCAAGTGGCTTCCGGATCAAAGTGCAAAGCCAGCCATATCGTTTCAGCGTCGGTCCACTCCACCCGGTGTTTCAGATGAGCAGGCAGATGGATGTAGTCCCCCGGCGTCAGCACTCGTACCTCATCCTCCCCCGCCAGCAACAAACCTGCACCCCCCTTCAGCAGTATCACCCACTCGTCACGAGACTGGTCATACCACTGCCCGGCGGGCGTTGCGTGCCCCCGGGAGACGATACGTTCCAGCGTAAAAGCGCGCCCCTCAGCCAGCACCTCAAACAGCTCATCAGTCAACACCGAAGGAGTCGCGGAGAATATGTTGGCGTCGCCCATCACGCCGGCCTCGCTCGTTTAATCAACCCGTAGAGCGCCACCACGCCCCACACGACATTCAACACCATCGGGGCATAGGCGTGGAGCGTGTAGGTGTTGATGGCAATCAGGCAGGCCCCCAGCAGATTCAGCCACAGGAAGAGGGGAGAGGTCGCCGTCACCCTGCTTTTTACATTGAGAAAATAGGCCAGAAGAATCAGCACCGTACCCACCCAGCCCGCTATATCGGCAAAAGACATCCGTTCCCACCCACAAAAATATAACGCCTATTCTAACGCTGCCAGCAGGGAAACTCCCGCCATCCGACGTGTTAAAATCGCCGCCCCGATCACCCAACGCCTCAGGCCCGCCCCAGACGCACCTATGTTTAATTTCACCGCCCTGCCACCGCTGTCGCTCTACATTCATATACCCTGGTGCGTGCGCAAATGCCCCTATTGCGACTTCAATTCCCACCAGAGCCCGCAAACACTGCCCGAGATGGCCTATGTTGATGCGCTGATCGATGACCTGGGCCAGGATCTGCCACGCATCTGGGGCCGCCAGGTACAGAGCATTTTCATCGGCGGCGGCACCCCCAGTCTCTTCTCTCCCCGGGCACTCGACCACCTGCTGTCCAACATCCGCGCCATGGTCCAGCTTCAGCCGCTGGCGGAGATCACACTGGAAGCCAACCCCGGCACCCTGGAGACAGGGCGTTTCAGAGAGTACCGGGCACTGGGCATCAACCGCCTCTCCATTGGCGTACAGAGCTTTCACGATGAACAGCTCAAAAGACTGGGGCGCATTCACAACGCCGCGCAGGCACGCCAGGCCGCCGAGCTGGCCCATACTGCAGGCTTTGAAAACTTCAATCTCGACCTGATGTTTGCCCTGCCAGGCCAGAGCCCCGATGCCGCATTGGCTGACATTGAAGCAGCCATCCAACTCAGCCCCAGCCACCTCTCCCACTACCAGCTCACACTGGAACCCAACACCCTGTTCCACAACCACCCCCCCGCCGGCATACCGGAAGACGAAGCCATGTGGGCCATGCAGGAGGCGTGTCAGGAGAGGCTGGCCACCGCAGGCTACGGCCACTACGAAGTCTCCGCCTACGCCAGACCCAATCAACAGTGCCAACATAATCTCAACTACTGGGAGTTTGGGGACTACCTCGGTATCGGTGCCGGCGCTCACGGCAAAATCACCCACGGCGCCCAACAGAACATCACCCGCCTGACCAAGCAGCGCCAGCCCGCCCGCTATATGGCCGCCTGTGTGGAACAGAGCGGTCAGCCGTCAGACCTGCGCACTGAACAGGTGCTCAGCCCCGCCGATGCCGGCTTCGAGTTCATGCTCAATGCACTCCGACTTCAGGATGGCTTTGCCCCCCACCTGTTCAGCACTCACACCGGCCTGGCACTGACACAGATCGAAGCAGGGCTCAGACAGGCCGAAGCAAAGGGACTCCTGGAGTGGTCGGTGCAGCGGATCAAGCCCACCCGTCAGGGCCACCTGTTTCTCAATGATCTGCTGGAACTGTTTTGTCACAGCTGACCACCAGACAAAAAGCCCACATCTGAGCAATTCCGACCGCGCTACTTTTCAGCCAGGCGCTATGCCAAAATAGCG
>JALTMR010000270.1 GCA_027001525.1 Gammaproteobacteria bacterium | reverse complement strand
TGGGAGGAAGGCGATGCCCCGGCGCTCCGGCTTGGTTTACGCATGGTGGCCGGGTTGTCGCAGGCGGGCATGGCGGCGGTGTGTCGGGCCAGGTCAGCGCGCCCCTTTGTGGATGTGAACGACCTGGCTTGTCGGGCCCGCCTGGCGCGTCAGGACCTGGAAAGTCTGGCGGCGGCCGATGCTTTGACGCAATTGGCAGGGCATCGTCATCGTGCCTATTGGCAGGTGAGCGGGGTAGAGCCGGCGCTGCCGCTGTTTGGCCGGCCCCGCTTTACGGAGGCCGATGTGCTGTTGCGGCGGCCCGGCGAGGCGGAGAGTGTCGTGGCGGACTACGCCAGCACCGGGCTGACGCTGAAGCAGCACCCCCTGGCATTGCTGCGGCCCGAGCTGGAGGCGAAGCGTGTGCGGCGGGCGTCTGAACTTCAGGGTTTGAGAAGTGGCGCGCTGGTACGGGTGGCCGGGCTGGTGATTGGCCGCCAGCGGCCGGGTTCGGCCCGTGGCGTTATCTTTGTGACGCTTGAGGACGAGAGTGGCGTTGCCAACGTTATTGTCTGGCCCAGTCACGCCGAGGTTCAGCGCAAGGCGTTGCTAGGTGCAACGCTGCTGATGGTGACGGGAACGCTGCAGCATGAGGACGGTGTGCTGCATGTGGTGGCGGGTCGTTTAAGTGATTTGAGTGAAAAAATGGCGCCGCTATCGGTGGCTTCGAGAGATTTTCATTAAAGTAGTGACGCCGTTTCCGGTTTTGGGATATACTGCGCGCCTTTCGCACAGAATGGCCGGGAAGTACTTGTGTCACTGTCTGAAGCTGTGTAGAATCTCGCCTCTTTCTGGGTAGAGATCACTGATTTTGGGATTGATCGATGAAAACTTTTAGTGCAAATCCGGCCACGGTAAAACGCGACTGGTATGTTGTAGATGCCGAAGGCAAAACTTTGGGTCGTTTGGCCAGTGAAATCGCCCGCCGTCTGCGCGGCAAGCATAAGGCGGAGTACACGCCTCATGTGGATACAGGCGATTATATCGTTGTGGTAAACGCCGAAAAAGTTCATGTGACTGGTAATAAAGCGACTGACAAGATGTATCACCGTCACACGGGCTACATCGGTAGCTTGAAGTCAGTCAGCTTTGACAAAATGATCGCCAAGGCACCTGAAGAGGTGTTGAAGCTGGCGGTGAAGGGTATGCTGCCTAAAGGTCCTTTGGGGCGCGCAATGGCTCGCAAGATGAAAGTCTATGCGGGTGCTGAGCACTCTCATGCGGCTCAACAGCCCAAGCCCTTAGAAATCTAAATTATTACCGGGAAATGGCAAACATGGCAGAAATGAATCAACTTTGCACTGGTCGTCGTAAAACTGCGTCAGCTCGTGTATTTATCAAGCCGGGTTCCGGCAACATTACTGTAAACAAGCGTACGCTGGATCAGTACTTCGGTCGTGAGACTTCCCGTATGATCGTGCGGCAGGCGCTGGAAGCCGCTGACGCGACCGAGAAGTTTGACGTGGTTGTGACCGTTGTTGGTGGTGGTGCTAACGGTCAGGCCGGCGCGATTCGTCATGGCCTGGCTCGTGCTCTGGTTAATCACGACGAGGCGTTACGTCCTGTGATGCGTCAGGCGGGTTTTTTGACGCGTGATGCTCGCGAAGTTGAGCGTAAAAAGGTTGGTCTGCACAAAGCGCGTAAGCGTCCTCAGTTCTCCAAGCGTTAATATCCTGCTGGTACACTGACAAAAAAGGCCGGGGAGCATTGCTTCCCGGCCTTTTTGCATTTCTGAATAAAGTTCGGTGGGTGTTTGGGTGTGTATCTGTAATACGCCGCCGTTTTGTCACAAAGTTGTCACCGTTCGGGGTTAGTCTTGCCTAACGAACAATTAATGTTTGATATCTGCAATAACAATGACAGAGAGGGAGTAGTTGACTTGCCTGGTAGGTGTTGCAATTAGGCTGGGGCTGCTGTAATTTCACTTTCCTTTATTGTTGTTGACTGTTTTTACCACGCTCCTAAGAGGACTAGAAATGCAAAAGAAATTGATTGCTTTGGCTGTGGCGGGTGTTATCGCTGCACCATTGACGGCGCAGGCGGGTGTTGAGGTTTATGGCAAGGCGATTGTCTCCGTTGAAGCTACTGATAATGGTGGTACTGATGGCGACGCAATGACGCTGAATACCAACCAGTCTCGCATCGGTTTTAAGGGTGCGGAAGAGCTGGATGGCGGTCTGACTTTTGTGTGGCAGTGGGAAAACTACGTTAACTACGATACAGGTGGTTGGGGTGGTATGAGCGTTGACAATGGCGATGCTGCTGACCCTGAAGACAATACTCTTAAGGTTAAAGCACGTAACACTTACGTTGGTTTTACCGGTGGTTTCGGTACTGCGCTGGCTGGGCGTCACGATACTCCTTATAAAATGGCAGTCTCTAACCTGGATCCCTTCAAGGATCTGGTGGGTGATTTCAACTCTGTCATGGGTGTGTCTCAGAACAAGTTTAAGCATGCGGATCGTTTAGGCAATGTGTTGGCTTATGTCTCCCCTGAGATGGGTGGGTTTCAGTTCTTGGGTGCTTACATGTTGGATGAGACTCGCGACAACGTGAGTGATGACGCATTGAGTCTTGCAGCGATTTATAAGGTTGGCTCTTTGAAGGTGAGTGCGGGCTATCAAGTAGCTAATGAGTTGGGGAATACTGATGTGTCGGGAAGCGTAAGTGATGACTCCGCCATGGAATTGGGGCTCGGTTACGATATTGGTAAAACCAGCCTCTCTTTCATTTATGAAGTGACCGACTCCGGAACCATGAATTACAACGGCGCTGACAAAGATACAGATCGTGCTACCGTGTTCTTCGGTGCCAAGCACAAAATAGATAAAACCACTTTGGCGTTTAGTTATACCGCAGTCGATTCGTATGGCGATAGCAAAGACACTGGTGCAACCCAGGTGACTGTAGGTGTGTATCAGAAGCTATCCAAGAAAACCAAGGTATATGCTATTTACACCGCTATCGATAATGAGAAAAAGGCCAAGTTTGATCTCTACAACAAAACAGGTGTAGGCACTTATGGTGATGATCCAAGCAGCTTTGGCCTGGGTGTGATCAGCAAGTTTTCCTCCATGTAAGCTTGCCTGCATAAGGGTTGTAACCTAAGTAGACGGGTGCCTTCGGGTGCCCGTTTTTTTTATGTTAGAGTCTCGTCTCGATGGAGTGGCTTAAGTTGGTGTTTTGTTTGACAGTTTTGTTGTTGCCATGGTAGAAAAGCCTGCTAGGGGGGCGTGACAATCAGGTCTATGAAGATGAAAAGCCGGCGGCAGACGATATGGCTGGGAGGGATGCTTTTACTGTGCGCATCGATGGCACAGGCTGGCATCTTCAATACCAAGCATAATCTCGGCAGTAGCGCCGTTAATGGCGCCAGTTCCTTTAGCGGGACGCGTGAAATCTGTGTTTTTTGCCATACCCCTCATGGCGGAGACGGCGGTGCCGCTGTGCCGCTGTGGAATCGCAACCTCAATCCCAATGGCTTCGCCACCTATGATCAAATGGGCACAACGACGCTTGATGCCGGTGTTGAGCCTGTGGGTTCTGTCTCTCTTGCGTGTCTGTCTTGCCATGATGGCACTCAGGCGATGGATTCCGTTTTGAATGAGCCCGGTTCCGGGCGAGATGTGCCTGGTTTTTCCCGTGGATTATGGAGTGGTCAGGCCGCTGCGGTAGAGGGGCGCATCGGTTCGCCTGATGTGATTACCAATCTGGGCAAGGATTTGACCAACGATCATCCTGTGGGTGTGCAGTATTCCGGCGGCGGTTATTCTCTGACGAATCCTGCCGGGCCGGGCTATGATCAGGATTTTCAGCCGGCTGACTCGCAAATTATGGGAACCAGTCGCGTTTGGTGGGTGAATTCTCCCGGCGGGACGTCAGAGTTCGAACGCACCGATTTTAAGTTATATACTCGTACGGGCAGTCGGGGTGCGTACGCCGGTGAGCCCCAGCCCTATGTAGAGTGCGCCTCTTGTCATGACCCTCATGTCGACTACAATCCCACTTTTTTGCGGGTTGATCCCGCTGGCAGTCAGGTCTGTTTGACCTGTCATAGCAAATAATGCAAAAGCTTGGGTTGCAGGGGCAGTTGTGGTTTCTGGTTTATGGCATCGGTGTTTTGCTTGGGGTAGGGTTTGCTCCTTATTTACATGCGGCGCCGGAGGGTGCGACTGTTTTTGCAGAGGTGAACGGGCAGCAGATCAGCCAGTACGAGTTTGATGCGGCAGTTCATATGGCGGCCAGGCAACGCTTTTTTCATCGCGACGCGGGGGAGAGTAAGCTTGCTGCGTTGAGATTGGAAACAGCAAAAGCGATAATCGACCGTTTGTTGTTGCTGGATGAAGCCAAGCGGCGACAGATGAGCGTCTCTCCCTCCGCGCTGAGTGCTCAGGTCGAGCTGGAGGCCAAGCGTTTTCATGTGGATGAGCTGGGGGATGGGCATCGGCGCAAGCTGATGGCCTCACTGCATGAGCAGGTGGAGGAGAAGTTGCTGCTGCGCATGCTGGAGCAGGAGGTGAAAAGCCTGGCTGAGCCAGGTGAGGCTGCTGTGAGGCACTATTACGAGCAGCATCTGGATAAATTTACCACGCCGGCTCAGTTAAGGGTGTCGGTGATTTTGTTAAGGGTGGCAC
>JALTMR010000269.1 GCA_027001525.1 Gammaproteobacteria bacterium | reverse complement strand
GATATGAAGTGTGGGGCAACCGTTTTTAACGGTTGGAAAAAGCCACATCGTGCCGCTTTTTCCAACGGTTATCGGGCGGTTTGATGATACCCCGGTAGCCAGGCAACGTGAGGGTGCAGGGCGTCAACCGAGATAACAATCTCCAGAGACAGGCGGCGGGCAATCTCGTCGAACGCCTCCGGTTCGGTAAACTCCTGCTGCCACTGACTGAAGTGCTCAGCGTTGAGGTAAAGCTTGTTGGGCCAGTAGCTGTGGGTGCGTTGAAACTCGAAAGCGAGACGAAGAACGTAGCTGAGCATTTTATGCCTCCTGTTCGCTGGGACTACTTCAAAACACAATATATAGCGTTGTCTTTATCTATTGAGCACTATATATATCGGTCGTTACACCTTTATCCTTTAGCTTGGCCAAAAAAAGCCCCCTTTCGGGGGCCGGGTTGTGTCATGGGTAGAAGCTCAACAGCCTGTTAAAGGCCAGCGTAAGAGGTGGCCCAGGTCGCCAGCAAGATACCGAGTGCAGCGACCGCCGGAATACCGATCAGTACCTGAATGACATCTCTGCTGCGAAATGAACCGAGTGAATCATTAGTCTCCATATATATCCCCCCCTGGGAGTCATAGTTGATGAAAGTCTGTGTTCGACGTAGCCCGACGTCTCCTGGCCAAGCTACCCAATTCAAGTTAGTCGATAATTTCGCAGTTTCAAGCTCAGTTAATCACTGGTGAGAGGAGGGCAACCTGCTAGAATTCAATAGACCAATTTCGAGTGAGTGTCGTGATGCGAAAATTCATCTGCCTGGCCCTGTTTCTTTGCAGCCCTTCTCTCTTTGCCGGCACGGTTTATCAGTGGGTAAGCAAGGATGGCTCCGTGATCTATTCCGATGAACCGCCCCCGGGTGTGGAAGCGAAGGAGATCACTATTCCGGATCAGCAGGTGCAGCCATCGGCTTCGCCACGAGGGCGGGTTGATGAGCAGCGTCGGCAAAAGTTGATCGACTCCTCCCGAGAGATTAATCGTCAGACCGACAGTCGGATCGAGCAGCGCAAGGTGTTGCAAAAGAAGTTGAGGGAAGCCCGTGAGGAGCTTAAGGCGGCCGAGCAGGCACTCGTTGAGGGTGAGGCACCGAAGGGTGGAGAGCGCATTGCCAATGTGGGGGGCGGAACTCGCCTGGCTCCGGCCTACCATCAACGGCTGGTATCGCTGAAAGCCGACGTGCAGCGTGCGGAGGAGAAAGTTAAAGCGTTGAGGAAACAGTTAAGGGATCTGGGGCGATAGCCACTGCATCAGGCCACCATAAACTTCACGCCGATCAACAACAGCAGGCTCGCCAGCAGTGGCCGCATGATGCGCTCCGGCACGACAGTGCTCATGTGGCTGCCGATGTAGATGCCTGGCAACGAGCCAACCAGCAGGGCCAGCAGCAAGGCGAGATCGACCGTGCCGATTTGCAGGTGGCCCAGACCGGCAATCAGGGTGAGGGGCACGGCGTGAGCCAGGTCGGTGCCGACAATGCGGCGGGTGGGAATGGAGGGGTAGAGAAACATCAGAATTGCAGCCCCGAGCGCGCCCGCCCCCACCGAGGTGATGGGCACCAGAATGCCCAGCATCGCACCGGCCAGCACCGTGACCAGCGGTCTTTTTTGTCGCCAGGAGGGGATCATCTGTTTTATCTTCTCGCCAAACTGATGCAGTGGTTTTCGCATGATGAGGGAGATTGCCGTTAGCACCAGCGCCACGCCAAGGAGTACCTGAATCAGGGTGCTGAGTGTGTCTGTTTCGGCCTTGAAGTTTTCGATAATGGCGAGGCTGACAAATGCCATGGGCAGACTGCCCAGCGCCAGCAAACCGACGATGGGCCACTCGATATTCTTTTTGCGGTTGTGCACCCAGATGCCACTGGCTTTGGTGATGGCGGCAAACAGCAGGTCCGTGCCCACGGCGATGGCGGGGTTGACGTGAAAGAGGAAGATCAGCACAGGGGTCATGAGAGATCCGCCACCGACACCCGTCAGCCCCACAAGTAGACCAACAAAAAGCCCCGCAGCGGCATAACCCCACTCAATCATTTTTTCTTCGGACTGGTCGCAATAGATACTGGAAAGAGGTGCCGGTGGCGGTGTTCTCGCTTTCGGCTCGTTAGCGGCGACTATAGCAATGCGGTTTTATCTCGAAAAGTAATATAATATTCTACATATATCGATATGGGTTATAAGCGTTTATGAAGTTGCAACAATTACTGTACGTGAGAGAGGTCGCTCGACGCGGATTAAATGTATCCGCCGCTGCGGATGCGCTGCACACGGCTCAGCCGGGGGTCAGCAGTCAGATCCGGCTGTTGGAGGATGAACTGAATGTGCAGATATTTGAGCGCAATGGTAAGCGCCTGGTAGGTATCACCGAGCCTGGTCAGGCGATTCTGAAGATGGCCGAAAGGGTGCTGCAGGAAGTGGATAACATCAAAAAAGTGGGGGGCGAATACTCCAGCGAGGCCAGTGGCCGTCTCTCTATCGCCACCACCCATACGCAGGCCCGCTATGCTTTGCCGCTGGCGGTGGCGGCGTTTAAAAAACGTTATCCCGATGTGCGGCTGGAGCTGCATCAGGGCAGCCCGGTGCATGTGGCGGAGCTGACTGCGAAGGGGGAAGTGGATCTGGCCATTGCCACCGAGGCGCTGGATGACTATTCGGATCTGATTACTCTGCCCTGCTATGAATGGAATCGCTGCGTGGTCTGCAAGCCTGATCACCCCCTGTTGAAGGAAAAGAGACTCAGCCTCGAGGCGTTGGCCCAGTACCCTATCGTGACCTATGATCCGGCTGTCACCGGGCGCTCTAAAATCAACAAAGCCTTTGAACAGGCTGGGCTGACCCCCAATGTCGTGTTAACGGCTATCGACTCTGACGTTATCAAAACGTATGTTCAGCTGGGTCTGGGGGTGGGGATTCTGGCAGAGATGGCCTTTGAAAAGGCGCGAGATGTCGATTTGCGTGCCATCGATGCATCCCACCTGTTTGAGTCCAGCACTACCCTGATCGGGCTGCGGCGCGGCGCCTATTTACGTCGTTATCTCTATGAATTTATTGAGCTGCTGGTGCCAAAGCTGACGCGCAGTGTGGTTGAGCATGCGATGCTGGGTCAGGCACCGCCGAAAACGCAGGAAAAACCCGAGTAACGATCTACTCGGGCTTTTCAATCTGTTCGCTGTAACCACATTCTTTCTGCGGACAAACCTTCTCAGTGCCTCGGCGCTTGGTGGTTTTGATGGTCAATATGGGCCAGTCACAGTTGGGACACTGTTTGGCGACGGGCTCATTCCAGACCGCATATTTGCACTCAGGGTAGGTGGAACAGGAGTAGAACAGCTTGCCGTAGCGGGATTTGCGCGAGATCAGCGTACCTTTATTACATTCCGGGCAGGTGACCTGGGTGTCTTTGGGCTTTTCCAGCGGCTCGATATGCTTGCATTTGGGGTAAGCGGAGCAGCCGATAAACTTTCCATAACGTCCGACGCGAATGAGCAGCGGTGAGTCACACTCGGGACAGGTGCGCCCTTCGACCACTTCGGGCTCGGTGGGGGCTGAGTCGCCGTCTTCATCCAGGCTGCGGGTGTAATCGCACTCGGGGAAGCCAGTGCAGCCGACAAAGCGGCCCCGACGACCCAGTCGAATCGACAGGGGTTTGTCGCATTTGGGGCAGGCTTCATCCAACGCCTCGTGGGTCACATCTTCCCGCTTGACGTTGGCTTCAGTCGTATCGATCTGTTCCTTGAAAGGCCCCCAAAATGAAGAGAGCAGCGGCTTCCAGTCCTCTTCGCCGCGGGAGATCGCATCCAGCTCATCTTCGAGTTGGGCGGTAAATTCGTAGTCCACATACTTGAAAAAGTATGAGGTCAGGAACTTGTTGACAATGCGGCCAACGTCGGTTGGGGTGAATCGCCGTTTTTCCAGCGTGACGTACTCTCGCTGCTGCAACGTCGAGATGATGGAAGCGTAGGTCGAGGGGCGACCAATGCCGTGTTCTTCCAATGTTTTTACCAGGCTGGCCTCAGTGAAGCGTGGTGGTGGTTCGGTAAAGTGTTGCTCGGGTCTGATTTGCAGCAGCTGAATCTCATCGCCAACTTTGAGAGGCGGCAGCATCTTTTCGTCATCCTTGGCTTTGGCGTCATCGACATCTTCCTGATACACCGCCATAAAACCCGGTGTAGCAATGGATGAGCCGTTGGCCCGGAACAGGTTCGCATCACTGCCCGCGGCAAGATCGACCGCCATGGTGTTGATGGTGGCGTAAATCATCTGACAGGCAACGGTCCGCTTCCAGATCAACTCATAGAGTTTGAGCTGGTCTTTGGTCAGATGCTGGGCCAGTGAGGCCGGTTCAGCGGCGACGGATGTGGGGCGGATCGCTTCGTGCGCCTCCTGGGCATTTTTGGATTTGGTCTTGAACGTGTTCGGCGTTTTGGGCAGATTCTCCGCGCCATAGCGTTGCGTCACGTAACTACGAATCTCCTCCAGCGCCTCCTGGGCCAGGTTGACCGAGTCGGTACGCATATAGGTGATCAGACCTGCGGCACCAGAGCCTGTGTCGATCCCTTCATAGAGCTGCTGTGCTGTGCGCATGGTTCGCTGGGCAGTGAAGCCGAGTTTGCGGGAAGCCTCCTGTTGCAGGTTGAGGTAATAAATG
>JALTMR010000268.1 GCA_027001525.1 Gammaproteobacteria bacterium | reverse complement strand
GACAGCTTCAGTGAATCACCCGATGCATCGGCGTGCTGAAACACCTCCTGACGCTGATAGTGGTGCCCGAGAATCAGCAGGCGGTCACCCAGCGCCGCTTTGGCGGCTGCAATGCGGCTGTCGCAATCGGCATCACTGATGCCGGAAAAATTTTGAATTGCTAAGGCTGATGTTGCCATATCAGTTCCACCCTTCTCTGAACTACTTGGCGGCGCCCTGATCGGGCACCGCACTCAGGATGATATCGTGGTTTATACACTGGAAAAACCGGCTGGGAAGCCGGGTTAGGCTTCCTTTTCAGCCTCTTTTATCACCGGCTGGCGCAGACGGATACCCAGCTCGCGCATGTGCTTCTGACCGATATCCGAAGGCGCATCGGTTAACGGACAACCCGCCGATTGTGTTTTCGGAAAGGCCATGACGTCACGAATGGAGGCCGCCCCGGTCATCAGCATCGCCAGACGATCCAGACCAAAGGCGATGCCGCCATGCGGTGGGCAACCAAAGCTCAGCGCCTTGAGCAAAAAGCCAAACTTGTCGTTTGCCTCCTCCTCATCGATGCCCAGCAACTTCAGCACCTCTTCCTGCATCTCGGGGCTGTGGATACGAATGGAGCCGCCGCCCACCTCGGTGCCGTTGAGCACAAGGTCGTAGGCGCGTGACAAGGCTTTTTCCGGGTTAGCCGCCACCTCTTCCACCGTGCCCACGGGGGCAGTAAAGGGGTGGTGAAGCGCATCAAAACGGTTCTCTTTCTCGTCGTACTCAAACATGGGGAAGTCAACGACCCACAGCGGCTTCCAGCCGTGCTCGATCATCCCCTTGTCATGCCCCACCTTAACGCGCAACGCGCCCAGGGATTCGTTCACGATCTTCTCTTTATCAGCACCGAAAAAGACCAGGTCGCCATCTTCCGCACCCACGCGTTTCATAATGCCGTCGATCACCTCATCGGGCAGGAACTTGAGGATAGGCGATTGCAGCCCTTCGCGTCCTTGACTCAGGTCATTGACCTTGATGTAGGCCAGGCCACGGGCACCGTAGATAGCGACGAATTTGGTGTAGTCATCGATCTCCTTGCGACTCAGCGCCCCGCCCTTGGGCACACGCAGGGCGGCGATACGTCCCTTGGGATCGTTGGCCGGACCAGCAAAGACCTTGAACTCCACCGATTTCATCAGATCAGTGATGGTCACCAGCTCCAGTGGCACGCGCAGGTCAGGCTTGTCAGAACCGTAACGCTCCTGCGCTTCGGCATAAGTCATGCGCGGGAACTGAGCGGGCAGAGGAATTTCCAGAATGTGGGTGAAGAGGTCACGAAACATATCTTCCATCAGGGTCGTGATCTGATCCTCTGTAATAAAGGAGGCCTCGATATCCAGCTGGGTAAATTCAGGCTGACGATCCGCCCGCAGGTCTTCGTCACGAAAACAGCGCGCCACCTGGTAGTAGCGATCCATGCCGGAGACCATCAGCAATTGTTTGAAGAGCTGGGGCGACTGCGGCAGGGCGAAAAATTTACCCTGGTGGGTGCGGCTGGGTACCACGTAGTCACGCGCACCTTCAGGAGTCGCCTTGGTCAGAAAGGGGGTTTCGATCTCCATGAACTCACGCTCATCAAGAAAGCGGCGCAGGCGGCTGGTGATTTTGGCGCGGATCTTCAGGCGATTGAGCATCTCGGGGCGACGCAGATCGAGATAACGGTGGCGCAGACGCACCTCTTCGGAGGCATCGGTATCGTCCTCCACCAGAAATGGCGGCGGCTCGGAGCGATTGAGAATCTCCAGTTCCAGCCCCAATATCTCGATTTTGCCGGTGCGTAAGTTGGCATTCACCGTGCCCTCCGGACGGGCGCGCACCTTGCCTTTGACGCGCAGCACAAACTCGTTGCGCACACGTTCTGCCGTGGCAAAAACATCGTGGATATCAGGGTCGTATACCACCTGCACCATGCCTTCACGATCACGCAGGTCGATAAAAATAACCCCACCATGATCACGGCGGCGATGTACCCATCCGCAGACCTCGACTTCCTGGTCCATTAACTGCTCATCTACATGACCACAATAGTGGGTGCGCATCGTTCAATCCGATCCTTATAAAAACGTGGAAAAAGGCGGCAATAGTACGTTTTAGGGGCTTTCGACGCAAATTTCTGCGCCTGTTCTGCCCCGAAAACAGAGAAGCGGGAAGGCGACGACCAGCCACGCCCCGCCTGCCGGAGGTCACTTACTGAAGCGCGGGACAACCACCGGTGCCGCAGGCCCCCGCTTCACAGCCACCGCGGCTTTTCTCCTTAAACTGGAAACTGCCTGCTGCAGACATCAACTTTGTCAACTGGGGTGCCTGGCATTCGGGGCACTCGGTCAATGGCTCATCACTCATCTTCTGCATGGACTCCAGCTCATGACCACAGGCTTGGCAGCGATATTCGTAGATAGGCATGGGTAACAACTCCCGCTTCAACAGATCAAGACACAAAAGGGGCGCAACTATACCACAGCGCGGCGCTTGGCCTTGCGCCCCAACAGCAGACTCACGGCGCCACCGAGCAGGCAGACGCCCAGCACGAACAGGTGCAGATTCACCGCCCCGACCACCACCGACTCCAGCGCCACCCCG
Source organism: Gammaproteobacteria bacterium (assembly GCA_027001525.1). Classification (GTDB taxonomy): domain Bacteria; phylum Pseudomonadota; class Gammaproteobacteria; order Tenderiales; family Tenderiaceae; genus JALTMR01. The sequence continues at coordinate 2,061 of JALTMR010000268.1, read as the reverse complement.
GAGGTGGCTGCGCCAGCGACGACGCCCGCTTCGTATGTGCCGATGCCGGCCACGCCGTGGATGGGCAACACGCTGGTGAGATCCCCCGCAATCACCGCCATCAACGCCGCCGGCAGTGGCAGCGGAACAAAGGCCAGCAGCACCCAGCAAAATACGGCAATCTTCACCGCCCAGTTCAACACCGTCCACCCCCATGAACGCCAGAATTCGGCGCCTGACTGCGGCAGGCTCTCCAACACCTTGTGCAGCAAGCTGTGGAAACGCTGCTCGCTGTGCCGGGCACACCAGCCCTGCAAGCGCTGGCGAGCAAAGTAAGACAGTGGCGGCAAGCAGAGCCACAACACCATGGCCGCACTTCCCATCCACGGTGACAGCAGACCAAAGCCCAGCCCGGCCAGGGCGAACAGACCCAGCGTGTGGAGATCCAGCAACCGAAACCAGAACAGCACCGGCACCGACTGCAACGGTGCAATGCCAAAATAGCGCTGCGCCAGCACGGGGAAACTGATCTCCCCGGCACGCATAGGCAGGTAGTTGTTAAAGAGGTTGTGCTGCAATACCAGTTTCAGCGCCAAACCAAAGCGACCCGCCATCGCCCCTTGAAAATAGTCATAGAGCCGCACCGCCCGGAGGGTGTAACTGACAAACAACAGCGCCACCGCCAGCGACATGGCCGCCAACGACATCGCCTGCCAGGGAGCCAGCAACGCCCGCCAGCCAATGGCGTACTCCACCCCCCACACAAACAGGCCGGCAATGAGCAGGCCCGCCAACATTTTCAACTTCATAGCGCTTCTAGGCTTCTAATTAAGACGGGTTAAGAAAAGCCGTATAGTATACTCCCTCCACCGACAGCACCGACCGATACAGCCCATGTCTCCCCATCTTACGAAACCTCAATACTGGTTCGCCGCTGGCGTAATCACCACGGCACTGGTGGCGCTGGCCGTTGCACGGTGGCTGCCGATAGCCGGGGAGACCGCGCTACTGGTCACCATCAACCAACAGTGGGCCAGCCCCTGGGCAGACAAGTTTTTTATCTGGATCTCTGAACGTGAAACATTCACCGCACCGCTGTTATTGCTGATTCTCGCCGTTCTGATCAAAAACCACGGGCTCAACGGGCTCAAGCTGTGGGGCCTGCTGGCCCTGGCCATTACCCTGGGTGACCAACTGGGCAATCTGCTCAAGGAGCTGTTCAGCCAACCTCGCCCCTGCGCCGTGATGTTCGACCTCATTCGCCAGCCCAAACATCCGGCCGGCGGCTCCTGCGGGGCCATGACCACCGGCACCCCGTCCAGCCATGCGCTGAACTTTTTTCTCACCGCCACCTTTCTCGGGCTGACGCTGCGCAGCCTGCGCTGGTTTACGCCGCTGCTGCTCATCGCCATCGCCGTGGGGCTGTCACGTATCTACCTGGGTGTGCACTACCCCAGCCAGGTGGTGCTGGGCGGCATGCTAGGCGTGCTCGTGGGCGCAGCAACCGCCTGCCTCTGCCGACGTTACCTCCCGTTTATCAGCGTCATGCAGCCGGGGCCGAAACCGGCCACCGCCGAGCAGACCGAAAATCGTTAACCCCCCAGGCGGACGGGGTGCACTGAAAATCATGTGGGCCTGCCCCGCGGCGACCGGCCACGACAGGCAAACGGGGCATGAGTGAATATTCAGGTATAATCGGACCCATTTTCCACGGCGACGACTGCCAACCGCACCCGCGCCCCCGATTCACAGGCCAACACCGTTCCATGCAGACAAGCACACCCAGCGAAACCCTCGCCACCGACCAACCGGCACCGCGATACGATACACCGTCGCACCGCCTCTCCATCGTCGTGCCCATGTACAACGAGGAAGAGAGCGTCAAGCCGCTGCTGGACCGGATCCACTTCGCCCTCGCCAACTACCCCCATCCATGGGAAGTGGTGCTGGTGGATGATGGCAGTAGCGATGCCACAGTGGCGGCCATGGATGCCGAGCGCCAACGCCTCGGCCCTCATGTGGTGCCCGTCAGCCTGCAACGTAACTTTGGCCAGACAGCGGCCATGCAGGCGGGTATTGATA
>JALTMR010000267.1 GCA_027001525.1 Gammaproteobacteria bacterium | reverse complement strand
CGCTACGATTACCTAAACCCGACAGGCTCCCAGGGCAGGCGGGACAGGGAGCGTCTCCCGAACAGATGTCGATTACTACGCATTATTCACAGAAACTGTGGATAACTCTGTGTGTCAATTGGGCAAAGGTGGCCTAAAGTCTATTCCAGCGCAGTGGCTGAAATATTGGTGAAATATTAGCCATATTATTTGTTGTCTATAAAAATCAGTTAGTTAGCTTATTTCTTGTGACGTGTGTCAAATTTTTGAATAAGTTATTCAAAGCGCTTGCGGTCAATCTTTACACTGTGTATAAGGCCTGGTCCGGCAGTTACATTTCGCTTGCTTTTTGTCTCTTTTTCCTGCGCCGTTTCCACGCAGGCACCCGTTTGAACTCTTTTCCCGGGTCGATATCCAATGCGCTGCGAGGCGCTTGCATCCCGTTGGCTCTCTGGGTAGTTTATTCCCCCCTCTGTGGAATTCACCGGAATTCACCTTAATCCGTACTCAAATCGTAGGAAGAAGATGTCTGAACAAGCGAGTTTCCAACGTTTAGATCGACACGTCAGTGAGCGTATTATCGGTCAGGCAGCACTGGTTAAACGCCTGCTGATTGCGCTGCTTGCCGATGGCCATCTATTGGTTGAGGGGGCACCTGGCCTGGCCAAGACGACGGCCATCAAGGCGTTGATGACGGGGCTTGAGGCCGATTTTCACCGTATTCAGTTTACCCCCGACCTACTGCCGGCCGATTTGACGGGCACCGAAATTTACCGCCCCCAGGACGGCAGTTTCAGCTTTCAGCAGGGGCCGATCTTCCACAACTTGATTCTCGCCGATGAGATCAACCGCGCGCCGGCCAAAGTGCAGTCGGCGCTGCTGGAGGCGATGGGGGAGCATCAGGTTACCGTGGGGCGAGTCACCTACCCGCTGCCGCAGCTGTTTCTGGTGATGGCGACACAGAACCCCATTGAGCAGGAGGGGACATACCCACTGCCCGAAGCGCAGCTGGACCGCTTCCTCATGCATGTGCGCATCGACTACCCCAGCATTGAGGCGGAGCGCGATATTCTCGAATTGAACCGGGCTCAGGCGCGCGGTGACCAGCTGGAGACGGATAAAACGCTCCAACCGCTGTCGCAGAAATCGGTGTTTGCCGCTCGCCAGGAGGCGCTGGAACTGCACCTGGCCCCGGAACTTGAGCACTACATGTTGCAGCTCATTATGGCGACGCGTGATCCCGGCAGCTGGGGTGAAGACCTGCAGGCGTGGCAGCGATTCGGCGCCAGCCCGCGGGGCACCATCGCGCTGGACCGCTGTGCCCGTGCCCATGCCTGGCTGGCGGGGCGGGACTACGTGTCACCGGATGACATTCACGCCATCGCCTACGATGTGCTGCGCCATCGGGTGCTGCTCTCTTTCGAAGCGGAGGCGGATGGCATCACTCCCGACCGCTTTATCTCGGAGCTGTTAAACCGCATTCCCGTCCCATAGCGTTGCATCATGGCAAAGCGTATTGAGGCTGAGATCCGGGGCGCAACCGTCTCGCTTAACCATTTGATCAAACTGCGCGGTCAGTCCCGCGGTTTGCAGATGGGGGCGGGGAGGCGCGTGGCCACGGCGCTGGCGGGAAACTACGCCTCCAGCTTTCGTGGTCGGGGCATGGATTTCGATGAGGTACGCGCCTATCAGCCGGGTGACGACATTCGCTCAATGGACTGGCGCGTGACGGCCCGCACCGGCCGTGCTCACACCAAGCTCTATCGGGAGGAGCGTGAACGCCCCGTTTTTTTTCTTGTTGACCACAGTCCCGAAATGCATTTTGGTACCCGTAGCGCCTTCAAATCGGTGATTGCCGCCGAAGTTGCCGCGTTGCTGGCCTGGGGGGCGGGGGATAACGGCGACCGTATCGGCGGCATTGTCTTCAACGGCGATGGCCATGTCGAGCTGCGCCCCACTGGCGGCCAGCGCGGTGTATTGCGACTGCTGAAAACCGTGATCGATGCCCCCCGCGCCAGCCATGCCGAGCCCGCTTCGCTGACCCATGCCCTGGCTCGCCTGCGCCATGTGGCCCGGCCCGGCAGTCAGGTTGTGATTCTGAGTGATTTTCGCCACCTCGACGCCGACGGCGAACGCCACCTGAGCTACCTCAGCAAACACAACGACCTGCTGGCAGTTTTCATCTTTGACGCCATGGAGCGCGAGTTGCCTCCGCCGGGGCGGTACAACGTCAGCGATGGCGACGATATTTTTGCCATTGATACCCGCGGTGCCAAGTCGCGCCGCCACTATCGCCAGCTGTTTGAACAGCGTCACCACGCCATCGAATCGCTTTTCAAAAAGCACGGCGTCAAATTGTTCGACATGGCCACCGACGCTGATGTAACCCCCACACTGCGGCGGATGTTGGGGGTGGTGCGTTAATGGATTCTGCCGCATTGGATGCGCTGGACGAACTGCGTGATATTCACGCCCCCGAGCCCGTCTCCTGGTGGCCGCCTGCACCGGGGTGGTGGGTCGTGCTGGGGCTGGTTTTGCTGGCCACGCTCATTGGATTGGGCCTGCGCTACTGGCGCAAGAAAAATGCCCTGCGGGAGAGTGCCCTGGCGGAGCTGGCGCGCATTAAAACCGAGTTTTCAGAAAGTCAGGACGCGGTGCAGCTCGCCGCCCGGCTCTCGATTCTGTTACGCCGGGTAGCCATCAGTGGCGGCGACAAAAAGAAGGCGGCGTTGAAAGGTAAGGCATGGTTGGCCTACCTCGACGAGACGGGGCAGACCAGGGCCTTTAGCGAAGGGGTTGGCCAGGTGCTGATTAGTGCACCTTATCAGTCCAGCGCTGAGCTGGATGCCGATGCGCTGCTTGCCGCCGTTGAGGCGTGGTTGCAGACGAGCCGGGCAGGTCGCTGATGCCGGATCAGGAGAAGGGCTGGGCGTGATCCATTTTGAGTGGCAAGAGATCCTCTACCTGATACCGCTGCCTCTGCTGCTGCGCTATCTGTTGCCGCCTGTGCGTCGCCACCAGGAGGCGGCGCTGAAGGTGCCGTTCTACCAGGACCTGCTCTCCTTCGGCGGGGTCAGTCGCCGCGTCGGAGAGCAGTCCTGGGCGATGTTTCTGTTGCTGCTACTGACCTGGACGCTGCTGGTGGTGGCCGCCGCCCGGCCGCAATGGCTGGGTGAGCCGGTGGTACTGCCCGCCAGTGGCCGCGACCTGATGCTGGCGGTGGATACCTCCGGCAGCATGGAGATGACCGACATGAGTCTGAACAGTCGCCCGGTGGATCGTCTTACCGTGGTGAAATCGGTGGCCGGTGACTTTATCGAGCGCCGCGTGGGTGACCGGGTGGGGCTGATCCTGTTTGGTGATCAGGCCTATCTGCAAACACCGCTGACTTTTGATCGGGAGACCACCAACTACATGCTCAACGAAGCGGCCATTGGCCTGGCGGGGCAGAAGACGGCTATTGGCGACGGTATCGGCCTGGCGGTCAAGCGCCTGCGTGAGCGGCCGCAAGACAGTCGCGTGTTGATACTGCTGACTGATGGTGCCAACACCGCGGGCGAAGTGGACCCCCGGCAGGCCGCAAAACTGGCCGCCAAGGTGGGAGTGAAGATCTACACCATCGGCGTGGGGGCGGATGAGGTGCGAGTGCAGGGGTTCTTTGGCTCACGCACCATCAACCCGTCGGCCGATCTGGACGAAGAGACGCTGAAATATATCGCCGAGACCACGGGCGGAGCCTATTTTCGCGCCAGAGACACCCAGTCGCTGGAGCAGATCTACGCCCGGATTGACCAGCTCGAACCTGCGATCACCGAGACCGAAACCTTTCGTCCCGTACAGCCACTTTTCTTCTACCCACTGGCACTGGCACTGCTGCTGAGCGGCTTGATTGCGTGGCGTCAGTGCGGCATTTCACTGTTGAGCAGGAGGTGGGGCTGATGCTGGAGTCGATCACAACCCTGTTGCCCGAAGGTTTTAAATTCCTGAGGCCTGAGTGGTTCTGGGCACTGCTGCCCATGGTGCTGCTGTTTTGGCTGTTGCTGCGGCGTCGCTCGCGCCGGGCGGCCTGGAGCAAAGTGTGCGATGCCCATCTGTTACCCCATCTGCTCACGGGGGCGGAGACCCGGCGGGTGGTCTGGCCGCTGTTTCTGCTGCTGCCCGCCTGGGTGGCGGTGGTGATCGCCCTGGCGGGGCCGGTGTGGCAGCAATTGCCCCAGCCGGTGTTCCAGAGTGAAGCGGCGCGGGTGATTGTGCTCGACCTCTCCCGCTCGATGGATGCCACCGATGTGGCGCCGTCGCGGCTGGCGCGGGCCAAGTTCAAACTGCTTGATCTGCTCAGGCGCAGCGACGTGGGCCAGACCGCGCTGGTGGTGTTCGCCGGCGGGGTGTTTGTGGTCTCTCCCCTGACTCAGGATGCCAACACCATTGCGGCCATGGTGCCGGCGCTGGAGACGGCCATTATGCCGGTGCAGGGCAGCCGGGCCGATCAGGCGCTGTTGAGAGCCGATGCCCTGTTCGATCAAGGCAAAGCCCCCAAGGGCGACATCATTTTGATTACCGATGGCGTTAATTCCGCCGCCATCAACGCCGCGCGGGAGATTGCAGACAGGGGCCGGCGCGTCTCCGTGCTGGCGGTGGGGACGGTGGAAGGGGCTCCCATCCCGGTGCGGGTGGGCGGTTTTCTGAAAGATCGCAATGGCGG
>JALTMR010000266.1 GCA_027001525.1 Gammaproteobacteria bacterium | reverse complement strand
CACAGCGGAATCGGCGTCGATAAATTCATACGGCAGCCCCGCCCCTTTTACATCACTCAGGCCACGCCCCATCAGGCGCTTGACTGAAACGATGGTGTTGGCCGGATCATCGCTGGCGGCATCACGGGCCGCTTCGCCGACAACCACCTGGCCGTCCTCCCGATAGCGCACAACGGAGGGGAGCAGGTGGTGGCCCTGGGCGTCGGGCAGCGTCTCTGCCACGCCACTGCGGACGCTGGCCACCAGCGAGTTGGTGGTGCCGAGATCGATGCCGACTGCAAGGCGGTGTTGGTGCGGGGCCGTTGCCTGACCCGGCTCACTGATTTGTAAAAGCGCCATAGTTCAAACTTGTGGTTAAATTTCGCGATTCGGAAACGCGGTAATGTGGACTGAGCCACACAACTTATCAAGCAATTAAGATTGGGGTTTTAGCTGACTGCGCGCTTTTGCTTACAGCAGCTCTTCCTCAATCGCCTCGGCCTCCTGCTGCAAGCGACGCACGAAGCGCAGCCGTTGCACCAGGGCGCCGGCCTCGTTCAGCGCAGCCTCATCGGCCTCGGCAAAGGCGGCGCTGAGCTGAGAAATGTAGGCTTTCTCCTTGGCGTTAAGGGCAGCAAGAAAGTGAAAAATGCTCCCTTGAGGGTCGGCATCAGAGCGAATCTCTGCCAGCGTCTCCCGCAGCTCCATCTGCTCTTCGAGAAAATCGACATCACGGATGGTTGCCTGCTCAGGGGCCTCTTCAATGCCCCGTTGAGTGAGCAGGTAACGGGCCCGCGACAGCGGATCTTTGAGCGTCTGGTAACCGTCATTCACCTGGGCGGCCTGCTGCATCGCCAGGTGCCGCTCCTGATCAGAGGCATTGACGTAGCGATCCGGGTGCAGCACCTTCTGCAACTCGCGGTAGCGGTGCATCAAGCGCTCGGCATCGACCTCAAAACCGGGCTCAACCCCAAACAACTCAAAATAGTCCTGAGTGAGCATCAGGCGGCCAATATCCTCTGGCGGGCAGCGCTAAACATTGAAACTCTCGCCGCAACCGCACTCGCCTTTCACATTGGGGTTGTTGAATTTGAAGCCCTCGTTCAAGCCCTCTTTGGCGAAATCCAGCTCGGTGCCGTCGATGTAGAGCAGGCTTTTGGCGTCAACAATAATTTTTACGCCGTGGTCTTCGAAAACTTCGTCTTCGGGCGCGATTTCATCAACAAACTCAAGCACGTAGGCCATGCCTGAACAGCCGCTGGTGCGCACACCAAGGCGTAAACCGGCCCCGCTGCCACGCTTTTCGAGAAAAGACTTAACGCGGCTGGCCGCCGCCTCTGTCATGGTAATGGCCATACCCTACTCCTTCTCTTTCTTCCCGGACTCGCCGTGGTGCTTGGCCTGGTAGTCGGCAATGGCGGCCTTGACGGCATCTTCCGCCAGCACGGAGCAGTGAACCTTGACCGGGGGCAGTGCCAGCTCTTCGGCAATGTCGGTGTTTTTTATCTCTGTGGCCTCTTGCAGGGTTTTACCCTTGACCCACTCCGTCAGCAGGGAGCTGGAGGCGATGGCTGAGCCACAGCCGTAGGTTTTAAAACGGGCGTCGGAAATTACACCGTCCTCATCCACCTTGATCTGCAGTTTCATCACGTCACCACAGGCGGGAGCCCCCACCATGCCGGTGCCCACGCTGTCATCCCCCTTTTCGAAGGAACCGACGTTGCGCGGATTTTCGTAGTGATCCATTACCTTGTCACTGTATGCCATGACGCTTACCTCAACTTCTCAATACCTGTGACCACCCGCGCTGGGGGCGCTCACTGAATGAATGATCAGATTATCGCCGAGGCTTCCAGCCCGACAATGACCCAAAGGGAGAAAGCCTCTCCCCTATGAAAACCCCAAGCGGACGGGGGGTTGCCAAACCAACCCCGTTTAATGAGCCGCCCACTCGACCTTTTCCAGATCAACGCCATCCTGAAACATCTCCCACAGGGGTGACATTTCGCGCAGCTTGCCGACCTTGGACTTCACCAGTTCGATGGTGTAGTCGATCTCCTCTTCCGTCGTGAAACGGCCGATGCTGAAGCGGATGGAGCTATGAGCCAGTTCGTCGTTACGACCGATGGCGCGCAGCACGTAAGAGGGCTCCAGGCTGGAGGAGGTGCAGGCGGAGCCGGAGGAGACGGCAATATCCTTGAGCGCCATAATCATCGATTCGCCCTCAACAAAATTGAAACTGACGTTGAGGTTGCCGGCGACCCGATGGGTCAGGTCGCCATTGAGGTAGACCTCCTCCATCTCCTTGAGGCCATGCCACAACCGGTTGCGCAGCGCCAGAACCCGCGCGTGCTCTTCGGCCATCTCCTGCTGGGCAATGCGAAAGGCCTCCCCCATGCCGACGATCTGGTGCACCGCCAGGGTACCGGAACGCATACCGCGCTCATGGCCACCGCCGTGCATCTGGGCCTCGATACGCACCCGCGGTTTGCGCCGCACGTAGAGCGCTCCCATCCCTTTGGGGCCATAGATTTTATGGGCGGAGAAGGACATGAGATCAACCTTCAGCGTTTGCAGATCGATAGCCACCTTGCCCGCACTCTGGGCTGCATCCACATGGAAGAGGATGTTGCGCGAGCGGGTCAGCTCGCCAATGGCAGCAATGTCCTGAATCACGCCGATCTCGTTATTCACATGCATGATGGAGACGAGAATGGTGTCGTCCCGTAGCGCCGCCTCGATTTTGTTGATGTCGATCAGGCCATTGGCCTCGGGATCGAGATAGGTGACCTCAAACCCTTCACGCTCAAGCTGACGACAGGTATCCAGTACCGCCTTGTGCTCGGTTTTGCAGGTGACGATGTGCTTGCCCTTGCGCTGGTGGAAATGGGCAACGCCTTTGATGGCCAGGTTGTCAGACTCGGTGGCACCGGAGGTCCAGACAATCTCTTTTGGATCGGCATTGACCAGCGCGGCAACGTTGGCACGCGCTTCATCAACCGCCTCTTCAGCCGCCCAGCCAAAGGGGTGGGAGCGTGAGGCGGGGTTGCCAAACACACCGTCCAGGGTCAGGTAGTGAGCCATCTTTTCTGCCACACGCGGGTCGGCCGGTGTGGTGGCGGAATAGTCCAGATAAATGGGCAGTTTCATCCCTATCTCCAAAAAATATGTTACGCCCAGGCCAATGAGGACAGGGATCGCAACATTTGAATCTGCTGTTTCAACACCGACACAAGCTGGTCGATGTCATCCGTAGTATTTTCTTTACCCAGGCTGATGCGAACGGCGCAACGCGCAATCTCCGCCTCAACCCCCATGGCCAGCAGCACATGGCTGGCACGACTCTTTTGACTATCGCAGGCGGAACCGCTGGAGACTTCAATGCCGGCGCGGTCCAGCGCCATCAACAAGGTTTCGCCATCGATGCCGGGGATCGCCATCAATACAGTGTTGGGCAGACGCCCGGCCTGCTGCCCGAAGAGCACGACATCCGTCATCGATTGCAAGGCATTTTCAAAGCGCTCACGCAGACGTTGCACATGGGCACTGCGCGCCGCCAGCTCATCTGCCGCCAGCTCGGCTGCCAGACCGAAACCGACGATGGCGGCGACATTTTCTGTGCCACTGCGCCGACCTCGCTCCTGCCCGCCGCCCACCAGGAGCGGTTCGATATCGAGCTGGCTGTCCACGATCAGCGCTCCGACGCCTTTGGGGCCATAAAGTTTGTGACCTGACAGCGTCAGCAGGTGCACGCCGAGGCGATCAAAATCCAGAGCGACCTTACCCGCCGCCTGCACGGCATCGGTATGGAACAGCACACCCTGCTCCCGGGCCAAAGCGGCCAGCGAGGGGATATCCTGCAATACCCCTGTTTCATTATTCGCCGTCATCACCGACACCAACTGCGGCGTATTGGCCAGGGCCAGCCTCATGTCACGTTGGCCAACGCGGCCCTGCTCGTCCACCGGGATGATTCCGGTCTCGCCCCACTGTTTCGCGGGCTCCAGCACGGAGGGGTGCTCCACTGCACTCACCGCTACACGGTATGGGCCTGTGGCCAGGTGCCGAACGCTACGCAGGGCAAAATTATTGGCTTCGGTGCCACCGCTGGTAAATATCACCTGCGCGGGGCGGGCATTAACCAACCGGGCCACCTGCTCACGCGCCGTCTCCACTGCCTGGCGAGCGACTCTGCCCCGGCTATGCACGCTGGAAGCGTTGCCAAAGTGATCCCTGAAATAGGGCATCATGGCTTCCAGAACCCGTTCGTCCATGGGGGTTGTGGCGTTGTTATCCAGATAAATGGCCATTAACTGTCACCATTCTGAAAAGACGCCAACAAAGGGCACAACGACTGACGTACCGGCAATATCTGCTAGGGCGCAGCAACGCCTCGCTCATCAGCCACCACAGCGAAAGAGGCGGCTTTGTCCTGCTTCTGCTTGTTCTCCTGGCGCAGGGAGATGTCCTGAATACTGCGGCGTTCAACCAGCTGGGCCAGGTCGATGCCTGCCAGGAAGTCGTGAATCTGTTTGCTCAGGTCACACCAGAGTTCGTGCGTCAGGCAGGGCTCACCATCCTGGCAATCCCCCTGGCCACCGCAGCGAGTGACGTTAACGTTCTCATCGATGGCGTTAATCACATCAACGACAGCAATTTCACTGGAAGCCCGGGCCAGGCGGTAACCGCCGCCGGGGCCTCGGGCACTGTCAACT
>JALTMR010000265.1 GCA_027001525.1 Gammaproteobacteria bacterium | reverse complement strand
ATGTACCCCAAGCCAATTTCGAACTGAGGGTGTGGCTTAACGATGACCAATAAAATCGACTGGCAATACCTTCGTCCGGCGCTCATTGTTGTCGCCCTGTCGCTGCTGTTTTCTGTTCTGCTGGTTTTTCTCGGGCGAGACTATCGGGCCGATATGAGCACCATCTATCAACTGAAACTTTCGGCTTACAGCGAAGTGGAGAGGCAGCTCGACGAGGTCCGGCACGACAAGGAGTTGATAGCGCGCTACCTGACGCCGTTCAATCAACTGGTGCGCAGTGGTCTGTTTGATCAGAAGCAGCGCGTGGAATGGGTGGATGCGGTGAATGCGGCACGGGCAAAAATGAAATTGCCACTGGTGCGTTATCAGATCGCTGCCCAGGTGCCCTATCTTGCTGACTATTTGACTGATGAGGGCTACGTCCGTGTGATGGCCAGCGAAGTCAAACTGGAAGCCGGACTGTTGCACGAAGGTGATCTGGTCGATCTGTTTAACTGGATGGAGCGCTACGCGCCGGGGCAGCTTCACCTCTCTCACTGCAAGATGAAACGCGCCGAGGAGGTGTTTGGCTACTACGCGGATCGCCCCAATCTGAAACTGATGTGCGACCTTCAGTGGTTCACCATCGAGCCGCTGGACGAGGAGGATAATGGTGTTGGCTAACGCGCGTTTCATCTCGTTGTTGCTGGTGGCGCTGGTGGCGTTGCCCGATGTCTGTCTGGCCGCCACGGGCAGGGTCGACCTGGGCCGCCTGTTTACCTCGCCGGCGCAGCGCGACGCGCTGAATGAGCTGCGGCGACAGGAGCAGCTCACGGGGGCGAACGAGGTCAAATCCGGGGCCGGCTCGACGTCCGCAACCTCGCCTGGCCAGCCGGCAGACTTTACTGTGGTACGGGTCAATGGAGTGGTGAAGCGAAGTCACGGTGAAGAGAGCGTCTGGATCAATGGTCGCCAGGTGCAGGGCCACCAGGGGCCTGATGATATTCGCCTCTATCGCGGCCCCGATCGCCACAATCGCGTTTTGCTGGGGCTGCCCGACAAGACGCTGGTGAAGGTAAAGCCGGGTCAGAGTGTGGAACCGGAGAGCGGCAAGGTGGTGGAGAGCTACGCCGCAGGTCAGCAAGATGTCACCCGGCCCTAGTTCGCGGCGCAAGGTGGCCATGGGCACCAAACAGGGCGGTGCAGCATTGCTGATTCTGCTGACGGTGTTGGTGCTGGGGGCGGCGACGCTGCTGGTCAGCCGGCTCAATCAGCTGAGTTCCCGTTTTGACGATTCCCGTAAAACAGACCAGGCCCTGGTGGCGGCCAAAGAGGCGTTGCTGGGCTGGGCGCTGAGCGATGAGCAGCGCCCTGGTCTGCTGCCGGTCCCCGATTTGGCCTCCGATGGCAACTACGATGGCGACAGCGATTGCCCCTTTGGCAGCCTGAACAGCAGTCACCAGCTGGGGCGTCTGCCGTGGCGGCGCTATCTCAACGCCCCGCCCGCCGCCTATTGCTCCGGCAATCGCGGTGGAGTGGGGGGGCTGTTGAAAGATGCCGCCGCCGAGCCGCTGTGGTACGCGGTCAGCGCCAATCTGCTGTACGACGGCGGCTACCCCGTGATCAACTCTGATATTGCCAGCCTGAGCAGTGGCTGGCTAACGGTGCGCGACCGCCAGGGCAATGTACTCTCCAATCGCGTGGCCGCAGTGCTGCTGTCGGCGGGGGAAATGCTGGCGGGGCAGAATCGCAGCGGGGCAGCCGCGACGGCGGATAACTACCTCGATAGCGTGACGCTGATGGGCACAAGCTACAGCAATGCCGATGCCGATCTCGACTTCATCGCTGCCAGTGAGAGTGACACTTTTAATGACCGGCTGGTCTACATCACCATCGATGAGCTGCTGGCGCAGGTGGAGCGCAAAGTGGTGGCGACGGCACGCGCCTGTCTTGAGGCGTACGCCGCTGTTTCGGGCAATAAATACCCTTGGGCCGCCCCTCTTAATGCAACCGCGCCGCCCAGCTACATTGGCCTGCTAAACAGCCACTTTGGTCGAATCCCCGCGACGCCCAATATTGAGGTCAGCGCCGGAGTCAATGATGCCGCCATGCAGTCGAGCTGGCAGCCAGCCAACTGCTTCTCCGGGCTCTCCTATTGGCCCGACTGGCGTGAGTCGATCTTCTTTCGGGTGGCCCCGGGCTACGCACCGGGCAGCGGCGCAAGCTGCCCGATCTGCCTAACCTTTGGCGGCCTGGGCAACTACCACGCCGTGGTGGTGCAGGCCGGCGCCGCTCTGGCCGGGCAGACGCGCACAAGCAGCGCTGACAAGGGGAGCATCGGTAACTATCTGGAGGGTGATAACGCCGACGGCGATAACGACTTTGAGCGTCAGGCGGCATCCGCCGTGTTTAATGACAGGGCCTTGTGTCTTGATGGAGGTGGCGGGTGCAGATAGACCAACGCCCGATGGCGGGGCGATCATTCCAGGTCGGTTTTACTCTGATCGAGATGGCCATCGTCATGCTGATTATCGGCTTGTTGCTGGGGGGGTTATTGATGCCGCTGTCCGAACAGGTAAACCACGAGCGCTATCGGGAGACAGAGAAACAACTCAACAGCGTGCGTGAGGCGTTGATGGGGTTTGCCCTGGACCAGCAGCGCCTGCCATGCCCCGATACCACGGGTGACGGCGTGGAGGACAGCCCCTGTGCCGACGTTGAGGGCAGTGTGCCCTGGCTGACGCTGGGGGTGGGGCGGCTTGACGGCTGGCAGCGACCTTTGCGCTACCGTGTCGATGCCAATTTCTACGCTTCAATTCCCGACCCTGCCAACACTACCAGCGGCTTGGCCATTCAACAGCAGGATGGCACGGCACTGACGGCAGCGAACCCTGATGCCCCGGTGGCCATCGTCTTTTCCTGTGGCAGGGATGGCCTGGCCAATGATGAAAATGACGCCGCAGGTGCGGATCTGCCCAACTGCGCCAATCCGGGCGGGGTGAATGCGCTCTATATTCAGGACGCCCCCAATGGCGATCCCGCCAATCGCTTCGACGATCTGTTGATCTGGTTATCAAAAAACACGCTCCTCAATCGCCTGGTTGCGGCTGGAAAATGGCCTTAACCGCAAGTGGCTTGCCCTTTCTCCGGCGGACTTGTTGCGGCGCATCAGAAACGCAGAAGGCATGGCCATGAATTTATAGTCGTGCCCTGTATTCTCAATGAGTTATTGCCCGATTATTAAAGGCGTTGCCCTACAGGGCATCTCTATTAATTCATGGAAGCGCATCTTAAACCCCAAATCCGCTGCATCGGCGTTGCAAATTTCGGCAATAGTCCCGCTATTGCCCACAATTTGCGCCTGGATGTAACGAATTTGGGATTCAATCTGCCACATCCAGAATTAACAGAGGTGCCCTAAAGTTCGGTCTGGCTGACGCCGATGATTTTGGTTAGAGCAATGTCGTTGCGCGGATGCCTGTGTCCCTGCTCAGCGCATTGGGTGGTTGCCGTCGTCACGGCGCAGTTTCAGGTAAAAGGAAAAGTCTGATGAAACGCAAACAAGCGGGTTTTACATTGATCGAGATTGCCATTGTTCTGGTGATTATCGGTCTGTTGCTGGGTGGGGTGTTGAAAGGTCAGGAGATGATCGAGAATGCCAAAATTACTAACTTGCGTAACGATATCGAAGGGGTGAGCGCCGCGATCTACGCCTACAAAGATCGTTACGGTGCCTTGCCCGGTGATGACAACAAGGCCAATAACGCCAGCCGCGGTTGGGCGGATGCTGTGGCAGGTAACGGCAATGGTCTGCTGAACAACAACAATGCGTTCGATGCGGGCGGCGGTGAAAGTCAGCAGATGTGGCAGCACTTGCGCTATTCGGGTCTGATCACCGGTGATCCGGCAGGCACCACAAATAATGTGGCGGGTCGGGCCAATCCAACCAACGCGTATGGTGGCAAAATCGGCTTTACCCATACCACTTCCGCCTGGGGTCTGGGGTTGAATGGCCATGTGCTGTGCGTCAGTAATATCCCCGGTAAAGGGGCGGCGGCCATCGACACCTCTCTGGATGATGGCAATGCCAACACCGGGCAGATGCGCGGACTGCTCAATACAGCGGGCAATCCAACTTCGTTTGAGCCGGCAGGGAACACCCCTTCCACGGCCTATCTGGAAGATGGCTCGGTCTATACGGTGTGCAAGAGCTTCTGACGCCAGGCGTGCTATTGCGATTGAACAAAAGGGCCTTTGAGGGGCCCTTTTTCTATTTGGCCACCGGCCGTTTTTGCAGCTTGCGCTGCAATGTACGGCGATGCATGCCCAGTGCCCGTGCAGTGGCCGAAATATTGCCTTCGTGGTCGGCAAGCACTTTCTGAATATGCTCCCACTCTATGCGATTGACCGACAGCGGCTTGTTGGTGATGGTGATGCTGGCGTCGCCCTCTTTTTTGTAAAAAGCGGCTACGACTTCATCGGCATCGGCGGGTTTGGCCAGGTAGTGGATGGCCCCCAGCTTGATCGCCTCTACGGCGGTGGCAATGCTGGCATAGCCCGTGAGGACGACAATGCGGGTGTGGCGGTCCAGCGCCATTAGGTGTTTCACCAGCACCAGCCCTGACTGGCCCGGCATGTTGAGGTCGATGACGGCAAACTCCGGCGGGTTGGTCTGGCTCAGTTCGATGCCCGCCGCGACATTGGCCGCTGTCTTGACG
>JALTMR010000264.1 GCA_027001525.1 Gammaproteobacteria bacterium | reverse complement strand
CGAGAGCACCCGCCGTGGAATAATTCAGCGATGGATGGCTATGCGGTGCGCTCGGAAGATGTCGCCGATGCATCGACAAGCCAGCCCGTCGTCCTCAATGTCGTGGGAGAGATTCAGGCGGGGGCCACAGCAACTCAGGTGGTCAACCGGGGTGAGGCGATCCGGATCATGACCGGCGCACCCACTCCGGCGGGAGCGGATACCGTAGTGTGTGTGGAAGATTGTGACCGTACGGGCAACCGGGTGCAGGTCAAGTGCGCGGCCAAACGCGGCGACCATATTCGCCTGAAAGGAGAGGACATCACTACCGGCCAGCAGCTGCTGACCGCCGGCACGACACTGCGCCCGGCGGCGCTTGGCGTACTGGCGACGGCGGGCTACAGCTCGGTACTGGTACGCCGGCAAGCCAGTGTTTCAGTATTAGCCACAGGGGATGAACTGGTGGAGCCCGGGGAGGCTCTGGGGCCGGGGCAGATCATCAACAGCAACAGCTACTCTGTCAGCGCTCTGGTACGCGACAGCGGTGCCCGTTGCCTGACACTCCCCAGCGCCAGGGACAATCCAGACGATCTGAGAACGAAAATAGCTCAGGCGTTGCAGGCCGACGTTGCACTGGTCATCGGTGGCGTCTCGATGGGTAAATATGACTACGTCAAGGAGGTGCTGGAGGACTTGGGGTGCCGCTTCAAATTCTGGCGTGTGGCCGTCAGACCAGGCCATCCGGTGGCCTTTGGCATCGTCGGCAGCGGCCGCGACACCAGACTGCTCTTTGGTCTGCCGGGAAATCCGGTCTCCTGCGTTGTTGGTTTCTATCAGTTTGTCCGGCCACTGCTGCGAAAAATGATGGGCCACGAGACGCTTTTTCTGCCCGAAGTTGAGGCCACTCTGGCAGCCGATTTTCGCAAAAAAGCGGGGCGAACCCACCTCGCCAGAGCGACGACCACATTTCGTGACGGACGCTATCATGTGCAACTCGCACCACAGCAGGGCAGCGGCGTGCTGACATCGTTCCTCGGTGCCAACAGCCTGGCGGTATTGCCCGCACCACAGACCACATTCAAAGCCGGAGAGGTGATTAAGGTTCAACTGCTGCCAGAGTAAGCTGGGCCGGGTAAACACTGACGGCTTCGGCTGAGACCAGCTTGGTTTGAGTGGTGGCCTCCCCCAAATAGATAGAAAAAACAGATGAGCTGAGACGACACTACGGGCTTTTTTCAATAACCTTTTGAAAAGTAGCTAACTCAGCCTCGCTGTTCACATTACGCCAGGCACCCAGCAGGTGTGCAGGCGGAGTGGCTGTGTTGATTTTCGGCTGTGATGCCAGACGGCTGGGGCTGTAGCATTGACGCGACAACAACGCTTCAAACAGGGGGCGGGCGCGCGGATCGTAGTGAGCCAACAGCGGTTCCACATGGCCGTCGCCCAAGAGATCCGGCATGGTGGCCCAGACACCCGGCTCACGAGTCTGCAGCAGCCAGCGCAGCGCATCCACGGACAGCTGGGGCATATCACAGGCACACATCAGCCAGGAGCTTTGCGGGGCCCAGCGCATGGCAGCCACCATACCAGCCAAGGGGCCCGGCACGTCACTGATGTCTGCCAGGCGGGTGTAGTGAGACAGGTGCGACGGCACCTCCCCGCGCCCGCCAATCACAACTTTATCCACGACCTGACTCACGCTATCAAGTGTATGTTCGAGCCAGGTTCGGCCTTGGTGCTCCAGCAGATGTTTGGGCCGCCCCATGCGCGTGCTCTTACCGCCAATCAAAACACAGCCATAGACAGGCACCCTGCACCAACACTCAGGAAGCCACGACTCAAGCAGTGCCAGAGCCTGGGGTAGCCGGGGGGCGTCTCTCGACAGCACGGCGAGCACATTCTGTCCGTCCTTGGGCGGCCCCCCCTCTCCCTCCGCCAACAGCCATATCTTGGCCAGTGGCGCCTCTTTAAAGCCCTCCACCAACACCAGATCGTAATAGGTTACGAGAGCCTGAAGGGATTGCTGCAAAGACAACGGCTCCCGCCCATGACGACGAACAAAGCACTCCTCAGCCCCCTGTAAAACAACATCGGCACCCGCCTGGTAGAGCCGATCACTGTCTTTGCCGGGGTGATCCACCTGCACGTCATGAAGATCGTGTTTCAATATCGCCACATTTAACCCTTTGGCTACCAGCTGCGGCACCAACTGCTCGATCAGCGTGGTTTTTCCTGAACCACTGAAACCGCTGACGGCAAATGCGGGAACGGTATTCCAAAAAACATCGTTATCCATACTTAGGGGGGGTTCTCTGTTATTAATCCGGCGGTTGAATCTGAAAAGTAGAGGATGGGGAGCAAAAAAAAGGGCAGCCAAAGGCTACCCCAATAGCCTCGACACCTACTATTGTTGTCGACGCTGCCACTACACTGCAAATTGGACACAGTCTAACACAAAATCTTTCATTACTGGGCCCGGCGAGACTTGTCCCGCTAAATACCGGCGGACAAGCGCGTTATCGAAAACCGAAGTCAAACTTACGCCAGTAATCAGGCGCAATTCAGAAAGGAAAACGTAAAACGAGAAGAGACGCGCTCAAACGCAACTACCATACGGTCAACTGCGTCAACACGGCCAACCCCAACAGGTTGACGTAGTGAATATAGATCGTCATTGAGCGAGTATAGGACTCACTCAGCAACCCCTTGAATGCCGGCGGCAGGGCCAGTAATAAAATCACTATTCCAAATAGAACATGGGCAAAGTGAATCCCCGTGATGCAGTAATAAACAGCACCATAGGTGTTGGTGTAGATAGTAAAGCCCGTACTGGACAGTTCGATCCAACCAAACACTGTCATCGTGGCAAAGCCCATCCAGACCACCACCGAAACCAGCGTCAAGTTGGCAAAATGCAAGGTGTCACGACGAAGCATCGACCGACCAGCGAGCCCCCCTGTCAAACTCGCCAGCAGCAACAAAGAGATCGGCAACACTGGCACGGGAATGTCCGGCGAGCCATCAGGAGGCCACACATCCGCCTGTAGGCGAATGACCCAGTAGACCATCATCAAGCCAACAGCGGCAACCGCCTCGGTGCTGATGAAGGTCACCATGGCCGAGGGACTCCAGCCCTTACGCTTCTCCCCAACAACAGCGCCAACCCAACCAATACCGCCAATCAGCAGCATCACCAGAGCCAAACCGGTAGTGATGGCGGCGAGCAGGCCATACTCGTATACCACCTGGAGAACAGCAGCAGCGGGCAGAGCCACACCAGCACCCAGACCAACAAGGAGTCGCCAGGGATCCGAATGCCAGCGTCTGGCTCCCTCACCCATGTAATGCAGATCCTGTTATAACCACCAACACTGCACACCTCTACGCTAGAATGGATCGCTCTGCACACTCATTCAAAGGCCTGACCACCGAATCAGAACGTGCCTAAGAACCAACCCCGTCTGCATCACGAAGCACGTATCAGACCACCCGAGAAACCCGCACTTATCTTCTTTTAATACAGTCAGTTAGCAACACACCCCTCCGGCAGACAAACGCCAGAAAATGAACGGAGTATTCACAAAAAGGGGGGGGGCAATACTAGTTTTGTTCACCGCCCTTATTATCCCGTGGTTAACCCACTATATAGAGGGGCAAAAATTTTCCACCACTCCTCTGTAAACAAAAAACCAGGCCTGCCGATACCTCCCTTCGGAAACAGAACAAAACGTTCAAGAAATGTCGAACATAAACAACAAAACGTTGCATGCAATAGGCGAATACACAGCGTGTGAGGCAATGTGACAACCGACGGTGGAGACACCGGCATCAGCGGTATTTTTCCAACTAATCAGGAGGATAGACATGAATTAACTAAAAAATCAGCCCCAAAACATACCCCCTTCAAAAAGCTGGCACACATAATGCTTTTACCCAGGGGCGAGCTGCTGAAGCATAGCAACGGCAGAGCGGAACCAAGGAATAACGACAGGGGAGGCAGTCTCCAGGTCGTTTGTAGATTAAAAATCTCGTACCCAATGTCGCGGCGCTTAAAACACACAGATTGTGAGCGACTTGGTGGCTACAAATAGGAGTCGAAAGGCAACATGATGAAAAAACTTTTAATTGCCGGTTCAATTTCAATGATTTTATCTGGCGCTGCGCTGGCAACTGACGGCGAAGCAGTATTCAAAAAAGCATGCAAAAGCTGTCACGCATCAGGAATGATGGGCGCACCTAAGGTTGGCGATGCCGCAGATTGGGGCCCTCGCGCCGCTCAAGGTATGGCGACCCTGGAAAAGCATGCCATCAAAGGCTTCAAGGGCAAGAAAGGTTTTATGCCTCCTAAAGGTGGCCGCGGCTCTTTGAGTGATGATGAAGTAAAAGCTGCTGTTGCATACATGGTAGAACACTCTAAGTAACTTTAGAGTCCATACCATTGAAAGTATCGTGGTGAAATTAAGAGGCGCTTAGCAACAGCGGTGGGTTGAGTGTCAACTCAATCCAGTCTCTTCACCACACTTTGGTACAGGGTGGCTGGGCCAATTAGGCCAGCACATTTGCGGGAACTTCGCCTCCCCCCCCTCCTCCCCGCGAAGTCAACCGAATTTGGACCAGCCACTCGCCCTTATCCATCCCCCCCTCCTCCTCCCCCCCGGATAAGGGCGAGTTCCTGCCCTCCTTAACAACTGTTAAGGAGGTTTCTTTTACCAACTTAACCCTGCCGAGGA
>JALTMR010000263.1:737-4797 GCA_027001525.1 Gammaproteobacteria bacterium | reverse complement strand
GAACTACACTACCGTTAAATCCAGCACGAAGGGTGTTTGTGATTCGTAACGGCTATCGAGGAAAAATAAAATGAAAGATCGAGTCTGCACTTCCTGCTATCACGTCGGCAAGCCGATCAAACAAGGGGCCGGCAGCTTCTTCGTCGATGCCATGATCTGGATGACGTTTATCAGCCTGTCGATCCTCTCCGCCATCTTCGTGCTCATGATCATCCCCGTCGCCTGGACCCTCTACCACCTGTGGGTCTACGACAAGACCACCTGCCCCAAATGCGAACGCATCGCCATGGTCAGCCTCAATAGCCGCAAAGGCAGAGAAGCGCTCAACGGGCCCAAGTGGGTGGTTTCCTATAAAGCACCAGAAGCAGGCAAGGAGGAGGGTGAAAAACAGCGCCGCGGCGATGACCACGACGGCGACAGCCCCAAGGCGGTCTGAGGTATTTTAAAAACAGCCCGCGCGGCAACAAAAAAGGGCGCCATGATAGCGCCCTTTTTTATGCCTGCACTTGATCCCAAATACAGGATCCCAAATAACAGGGCCTCAAACGCTGGTATGATGCGCCATTTTCTTGCGCATAAAAGCGTAGTACATCACCGGTATCACCACCAGCGTCAAGACGGTGGACACGAGGATGCCGAAGATGAGCGCGATGGCCAGGCCATTGAAGATGGGGTCATCGAGTATAAACAGTGCGCCAATCATCGCTGCCAGGCCAGTCAGTACGATAGGTTTGGCTCTGACGGCACCGGAGCGGATGACCGCCTCCTCAAAAGGCATGCCTTGCGCCACGGACTGGTTGATAAAATCCACCAGCAGGATGGAATTACGCACAATGATCCCTGCCAGGGCGATCATGCCGATCATCGAGGTGGCGGTGAAGTTAGCCCCCAGCAGTGCATGGCCCGGCATGACACCAATCACCGTTAGCGGGATGGGGGCCATGATGACCAGCGGCACGATGTAGGAGCGAAACTGCGCCACCACCAACAGGTAGATCATGATGATTCCCACCCCGTAGGCGATGCCCATGTCGCGGAACGTCTCGTAGGTCACCTTCCACTCACCGTCCCATTTCAGGCTATAGGTGTAGGGGTTGTCTGGCTGATCCAGCAAGGCCTGCTCCAGCACATGCCCGCCAAACACCGGGGTTTCCGCCAATGTGCTAAAGATATCGAACATGCCGTAGAGCGGGCTGTCGGTCCCCCCGGAAACGTCACTGGTCACGAAAACCACCGGCAGCAGGTCTTTGTGATAGATGGTGTACTCACGTTCGCTTTCGACGATGGAGACGATCTCGGACAAACGCACCAGTTCGCCGCTGTGGCTGTCCACCTCAAGGTCGAGCAGCATCTGGGCGTCAGCCTTGTCGGCCACGGGCAGTTCAACTCTCAGCGGTAGGGGGTATTTGGTGCGCGAGCCGTGGAGATAGCCCACATCCTCGCCTCCCAGAGCAGCAGCAAGTGCGGCCACAATCGTCTCCTGCGCCACACCCAGCAGCGCTGCGCGCTGGCGATCAACCGTCAGGATCAAGCGCGGAGCGGGATCTTCAACGCTGTCATCCACATCCACCACTTCGTCGGTCTGTTCAAACACGGCGCGAACTTTCTTCGCCACGTCGATCTGGCCGGCATAATCGAGGCCGTAGATCTCCGCCACCAGTGGCGACTGCACCGGCGGCCCCGGCGGCACTTCGACAATCTTCACGTTCGCGTTGTAGCGCTCGCCAATCTCCTGCAAGGGTGCCCGCATGCCGGAGGCAATATCGTGGCTGTTGCGATCCCGCTTGGATTTATGCAACAAATTCACCTGGATATCACCCACATTGGCACCGCTGCGCAGGTAGTATTGACGCACCAGGCCATTGAAGTTGATGGGCGCGGCGGTACCGGCGTAGAGCTGGTAGTCCGTCACCTCGGGCACGGTGGCCACATAGGCCCCCAGCTCTTGCAGCACCCGGTTGGTCTGCTCCAGGCTGGTGCCCTCCGGCATATCCACCACAACCTGAAACTCCGATTTGTTATCAAAGGGCAGCATTTTAAGAATCACCAGCTTGACCCCGGCCAGACCCGCCGCTGCAACGATCAACACCATGATGCCGGCAAAGAGCATCCAGCGCCGGCGGCGACCCTCATCCCCCCGCAGCAACGGCCCGACCACTTTGTCGAACAGGTGATAGAGCTTGAGCGCCTGAGTGCCTTCGCCCTCGCAGACCTCTTCCTTGGCGACGTGGTGGGGCTTGCTGTTTTTGAACACCTTGTAAAACAACCAGGGCGTCACAACAAAAGCCACCGCCAGGGAGATAAACATCCCCATACTGGCGTTAATGGGGATCGGGCTCATGTAAGGCCCCATCAACCCGGAGACGAAGGCCATCGGCAACAGCGCCGCCATGACGGTAAAGGTCGCCAGAATAGTGGGGCTGCCCACCTCATCCACGGCGATGGGAATGATCTCCTTCAGTGGCTTGTCACTGAGACGCATGTGGCGGTGTATATTCTCAACCACCACGATGGCGTCATCGACCAAAATACCGATGGAGAAAATCAGCGCAAAGAGTGAAACCCTGTTCAGGGTGAAGCCCCACGCCCAGGATGCAAACAGCGTAATGGTTAAGGTGATCACCACTGCTGTGCCAACAATGAATGCTTCACGTCGCCCCAGTGCAAACCAGACCAGCAGCACCACGGCCGAGGTAGCAAAAATAAGCTTTTTAATCAGCGTCATCGCCTTGTCCGTGGCGGTTTCACCGTAGTTACGGGTAATGGTCGCCTCGACGCCTTCGGGCACAAACGTTCCCTTGAGCTGTTCGAAACGCTCAATCACCTGATCAGCAATAGTGGATGCGTTGGTGCCGGGCTGTTTGGCAATGGCGATGGTGACGGCGGGAAGCTCTCCCGCCACGTTCAGGTGCTTGGCCTCAGCGGCGGGCCCGGGGCCAAACCAGACGTACTGCTCGGGCTGATCCGGGCCCAGGGTGACCTCGGCCACGTCGCTCAGATAAACCGGCGCGCCGTCATGCACGCCAACGATCAGCGTCGCCACTTCATCAGGCGTGGTCAGAAAGGCCCCCGCCTGCACTTCGATTTCGCGATTGTCGTTGACCAGCATGCCGGCGTCACGGGTTGCGTTAGCGGCCATGAGGGCACTTCTCAACGCATTGAAGCTGATACCAAAACCGCCCATGCGCTGAGGATCGAGCAGTATTCGCACCGCTTGATCAGGCCCGCCAATGGTGTAGATATCCCGGGTACCGGGCACGCGCTTCAGCTCCGCCTCAATGGTGTGGGCAACCTGCTGTAACTCGTAACCGCCGCGCTGTTCATCTTCAGTCCAGAGCGTCAAGCTGACGATGGGCACGTCATCAATTCCCTTGGGCTTGATAATGGCCGGCCCCACACCCAGGTTGGGCGGCAACCAGTCTTCATTGGAGTAGATGCGATTGTAGAGTTTGACGATGGACTGGGTGCGATCCTCCCCCACCAGGAACTGAACCGTCAGCACCGCCATGCCGGGGCGCGAGACGGAGTAGACGTGCTCAACGCCGCTGATTTCAGAGAGCACCTGCTCGGCCGGAGTGGCCACGAGACTCTCCACCTCGACGGCGGTGGCTCCCGGATAGGGAATAAAGATATTGGCGAAGGTGACATCAATCTGGGGCTCCTCCTCGCGCGGCGTCACCAGGACGGCAAAAATCCCCATGAGGACTCCCACCAACGCCAGCAAGGGAGTGATTTCGTTGACCAGAAACTTGCGGGCGATAGCGCCCGATATACCGAGACGAGACTCTTTCATCGCTATTTAACGTCCCTGCTGTTTGAGTTCGATACCGGCGGCGATGGGGTCCAGGGCAACCTGCTCCCCGGCCTCCACACCAGCCAGCACTTCAATCTGGCCACCGATCAGGCGACCGGCGCGTATCTGGCGAAAATGGACGTTGCCATCGGCCTCCACCACGTAGATGGCGGTCAGTTCACTGCGCCTGACCACGGCCTCTTCGGGCACCAGCAGGCGCTGCGCTTCACCTGTCACAAAAGCCACTTTTACGAAGCTGCCGGGGTA
>JALTMR010000263.1:0-727 GCA_027001525.1 Gammaproteobacteria bacterium | reverse complement strand
GGGTAGAGCCCCTCCTCACCCTCCGGCAGGCTCACCCGAACTTTAAACGAGTGACTGCGCTCGTCGGCGTAGGGAAAAACCCGCAATGATTCGACCGAAATACTGTGCTGCTCTGTGGTGATTACCCGTGCTTTTCCCCTCTCGCGCACAGCGCCAACAAAGGCCTGAGGGATGTGGGTCACCGCTCGCAGATGCTCCAGCGAAAGCCCCGTCATCAACGCCTGGCCGACGCCGACGGTTTCGCCCACCTCAACATGGCGCTTGGTCACCAGACCGGCAAAGGGGGCCTTGATCACGGTGTGGTCCAGTTGCTCCTGCGCCTCCGCCAATTTGGCATTCGCCGCCTCCAGCCGCGCCTTGGCCGCCTTCAATGCGGCATCCGCCTTGTCCAGCCCGGCCTTGGAGACCAGCTTCTTGGCATAGATATCCTTGACCCGGACATATTCATCCGTCGCCTCGGTATAACGGGCCTTGGCCTCTTTCAGACCAGCCTTGGCCTGATTCAGCCGAGCCCGCTGCTCGCTGTCCCTAAAGCGCAGCAACACGGCCCCCTTGGGCACCAGATCATCCACGTCGTAGTTAATCTCGACGATACGCGAGACCACCTGGGAGGAAACAGTCGACTGGTTGACCGCCTCGATCACACCATCAAAAATGCGCTCCTGCGCTACTTGCTGGTACTGAACGGGTGCCACTTCCAAGGCAACGGCCTTTAAGGAAACACCTA
>JALTMR010000262.1 GCA_027001525.1 Gammaproteobacteria bacterium | reverse complement strand
CATTGCGGTGCCCAGCTTTAAATCGATCATCAACACAAACAGCCTGGCCACACAGGCCAACGACCTGGTCGGCGCGCTAAATTATGCCCGCAGTGAGGCGGTCAAGCGCCGCCAAACCGTCACCCTTACCTCCAACAACGGCAATAACTGGAAAGACGGCTGGGCCATCGCCCTGGCAGACGGCACGCTCTTGCGTAATTACGACGCCCTGAAGGGCAACACCACACTGACCACCACCACGGGCACCATCCAGTACCTCTCTTCCGGCTTCACCAATAACGCCGCCAACGTCACCTTCACCCTCTGCGTCAATTCGGGCGAGGCCGGCCGCCAGGTCCAGCTCAGCCCCATCGGCCGCCCCCATACGGACACAGACTTTGTCTGTCCTTAATGGATATCACACGATGAAGAGACAACCCTGCCCACAACGCATCCAGTCCCGCGGCTTTGGCATGATCGAAGTGCTGGTCACTGTGGTGATTTTATCGATCGGACTGCTCGGTCTTACCGGCCTGCAACTGACCTCTCTGCGCTCCAACCAAACGGCGGAGTATCGCAGCCAGGTCACCTGGCTCGCCTACGACATGAGCGACCGGATGCGAGCCAACATCGAGGGCGTCGATGCGGGCAATTACGACAATGCCGCCCCGCTGGAAGTCGACACCTGCCTCTCCCTGGCCGGCTGCTCTGTGGCGGAAATGGCCCAACACGACACATTCGAATGGATCGCCTCCCTCCAAGGTGCTCTGCCCGACGGCAATGGTGTGGTCTGCATCGACAGCACCCCCTCCGATGGCATCCCCGGGGCCCCTCAATGTGACGGTGCCGGCACGGTCTACGCCATCAAGGTCTGGTGGGACGATGACCGCGACGGCGTTCAGGATCGCTTTGAAATGAGTTTTCAGCCATGAAAAATAGACGCCTCCACCCTGCCAAACAGCGCGGCCTGTCGCTCATCGAGTTGATGATCTCCATCACCATCGGCCTGATTATTGCGGCGGGCATCATGCAGATTTTTATCTCTAACAAACAGACCTACCGCGTCCAGGAAGGGATGGCCCGAATGCAGGAAAATGGCCGTTTTGCCATCGACCTGCTATCGCGCGACCTGCGTATGGCCGGTTACTACGGCTGCTGGACCGATGCCAGCACCATCGTCAACACCCTCAACGACGCAGGCACCGACCCCTACAACTTCAACGTCTCCCTGGTGGGCAGCGACAATACCGGCGTCAACGGCAGCGACACCATCACCTTGCGCGGTGCCATCGGCAACGGCATCTCACTCACTGCGGCCATGCCCGACAGCTCGGCGGACCTGTCGAGCCAGCCAGCCGTGCCGCCACCGCTGGCCACCGAGGACATTGTGGTGGTCTCGGACTGCGCCGCAGCCGCCGTATTCCAGATCACCAACTACACCGATGCCAACGGCAATACCGTCCATAACACCGGGGGCGGCTCCATTCCCGGTAACAGCACCAAGAATCTGGGCAACCGCTTTGGCGCCGACGCCTCCATCTTTCGCGTCGCCACCGTGCAGTATTTCATTGCTCTCAACGCCAATGGCGAGCCGGAGCTGATGCGCCAGGAGGGAACAGACGCCGCTGTTGCCCTGTTTGAAGGGGTCGAGAGCATTCAGATTCTCTACGGTGAAGACAGCGACAACGATGGCTCCGCCAACCGTTACCTGGATGCCAGCCAGGTGGCCGATATGAACAACGTCGTCAGCATTCGCCTCGCCTTCCTGCTCCGAACCGTGGAGGAGGTGGGCGGTGAGCTGGACACCCGCACCTACTCCCTGCTGGGCACCGTGTTTGACCCGGTCGATGACCGGCGTCTGCGCCGCGTCTACAGCACAACGATTAAGTTACGCAATCGGGGGCGTCTGTCATGAACCCAACTCACGTTTATGCTGCGCGCCCCACCAGGCAGCAGGGGTCCATTCTGATCATCAGTCTGATCATTCTGCTGGTTCTGACGATGCTTGGCGTCTCGTCCATGAGCACCTCCACCATGGAGGAGCGGATGTCAGGCAACAGCCGCGACCAGAGCCGCGCCTTTCAGGCGGCTGAAGTGGGGCTGCGCCGGGCCGAAGCCTTTATCGACACCATCGCCTCCACCGAGGCCTTCGGCCAGAACACCGGCCTCTATGCCCAGGGAGACCCGCCGGATATCGGCGCGGAGGAGACCTGGTCGGACCTCAACTCCATCCAGCTCCCCGACGGCAGTGTGGCTGGCGTCACCAGCCAGCCCCGTTATGTGATTGAACACATGGCCACTCAGGGGCAGGACGATATCAATATCGGCGGCTACGGCGAATCCTCCGGCATGGCCGCTATCGACACGTACCGGGTCACCGTTCGCGCCACCGGTGGCTCGGATGATGCGGTGGTCATCCTTCAGTCCTACTACCGCTAACAGATCGGCCACAACGACCTTTTTACTCACAAGGAGTGAGCGACAGCGCTGCTAACGCATAGCGCATTGGAGAAACACCATGACAATACGCACACAACGCTTCCTCATCACCACACTCATCACCCAGCTGCTGGTATTCACGCCGGGCACCAGCGTCGCCGCCCCCGGCACGCTGGCCAATATGCCACTGTTTCTAAGCACCTCGGTCGAACCCAACATCTACTTTTTACTGGATGACTCGGGCAGCATGGAGTGGGAAAACCTGACCCCCGGCGGCTCCAGCGGCCTGCCCAATATCGGCGGCTGGACAGGCAACTACTACGTCCTGCCCACCGCTGACAACGGCTATGACCAGGGTTTTATCACCGCCTGGGCCACCTGTACGGATGCCGGCCGCATCGGCTGCTACCCCTACACCACGCCGTCGGAAGACAGCATCGCCGGCGCATGGCGCGTACGCAATTCGAACTTCAACACCCTCTACTACGACCCCGGCGTGACCTACATTCCCTGGTATGGTGTCGATAACAGCGGCACCCCGCTCTACGCCGACGCCGACCCCGCCAACGCGCCATCTGATCCAAATGACCCGGGCGGCGCCAGCCTGAACCTGACCCAAAACTACAGCATCTG
This sequence comes from Gammaproteobacteria bacterium, assembly GCA_027001525.1. Classification (GTDB taxonomy): domain Bacteria; phylum Pseudomonadota; class Gammaproteobacteria; order Tenderiales; family Tenderiaceae; genus JALTMR01. Next base: position 1,747 of record JALTMR010000262.1, on the reverse strand, counting down.
GAACTACGCCGACATTCCGGGCTGGTTCATTGAAACCGTCTACCCGGCCTACTACTACACCTGGACGGACGACAACAGCGACGGCGTTGTGGATGTGACCGACGGCCATACCCTGGTACAGATCATCGCCTCCACCCCCAGCTACGCCAAGGCAGCCACCCGAACGGACTGCGCCGGCAGCAGCTGCACCTACGCCGAAGAGATACAGAACTTCGCCAACTGGTTCACCTATTACCGCAAACGCAGCTTTGTTGCCAAAGCGGCCGTGGGCGCCGTGGCCAATGAAAATGCCAGTGCCCGCCTGGGTCTGCAGCTCTATAACAACGCCATTGACGACGCCCCCAGCCGCATGGGCGTCACCACAGAGAAAACCGCCTATTTGCAAAATCTCTACGGCCTCAATATTCGCTGCGACACCGGCAGCTGCCCCGGCACGCCGGCACGCCGATCGCTGGAAGACCTGGGTGACCTGTTTGAAGATGCCAGCGACTCCCCCATCCTGCCGGAAGCCGATGGTGGTGCCTGCCAGCAAAATTTCAGCGTGGTCGTGACTGACGGCTACTGGAACGGGGGCGATCCCGCCGTGGGCAATGCCGATGCCGACAACGCGGGCAATGACTTTGATGGCGGTGCCTACGCCGATGCGTTCAGCAACACCCTGGCCGATGTCGCCATGCACTACTACAAAAACGACCTCAAACCCGGCATTACCAATGCCGTCCCCACCACCCCGACGGTGGATGAGGCCGACCACCAACACCTCGTGACCTACACCGTCGCCTTTGGGGTGACAGGCACTCTCGACCCCTTCGGCACCGAGACACCTGCCGATGACTCCGACACCATTCCGACGGACTCCGGCTTCAACTGGCCCGACCCAGACGATGGCGATGCCGAGAAGATCGATGACATGTGGCATGCCGCCTACAACGGTCGCGGCCTATTTCTCAGCGCCCAGGATCCGCAGCAGCTGGCCAGCTCGCTGTCGAACGCCATCTCCGACATCGCCGCCCGAACGGGCAGCGCCGCCGCCGTCGCCTTCAATTCAACCATTCTGGAAGCCGGCAGCGTGGCCTACCTGGCCCGCTTCAACTCAGGCGACTGGAGCGGTGAACTGCTCGCCTACGACATTGACCCGCTGACCGGCGATCTGGCGCTGACGCCTGACTGGAATGCCGGCGACGCGCTCGACAGCCAATCCCCGGCCTCGCGCACAATTCTGACCTACAACGGAACTCAAGGTATCCCCTTTCAATGGGCCGACATCTCCACCGCCCAGAGAGATGACCTGAGAACCAGCAGTTCGGGCGGGGTCGACAGCGACGCCAAAGCCCAGGCCAGACTCGACTTCTTGCGCGGCGACCGCACCAACGAAGGTACCGGTTACGGCTTTCGCACCCGCACCGGGGTGTTGGGCGATCTGGTCCACTCCAACCCGATCTTTGTGGGTGAACCTCAAATGGGCTACCCCGATGAAGCCCCCTACCCCTCGGGTAGCGGGGAGAAATACTCCGACTTTAAAGCCTCGCAGGCTGCCCGTGATGGCGTCGTCTACGTCGGCTCCAATGACGGCATGCTGCACGGCTTCGACCACCACACCGGTGAAGAGATGCTGGCCTACATTCCCAACAACCTCTTTTCCACCAACACATCCGAGGGCCTGCACTTTCTCACCAACCCCTCATACAGCCACCGTTACTACAGTGACTTGAGCCCCTCGGTGTCAGACGTCTTCATCCAGACCACC
>JALTMR010000261.1 GCA_027001525.1 Gammaproteobacteria bacterium | reverse complement strand
CCAGCATAACCTACTGCCCCAGCAGCCCGTACCAGAGGGGGATGCTGATCAGGCTGATGAGGGTGCTCAGGGTGACGGCAATGGCGTAGAGGCCGGTCTTCAGGCCGTAGCGATCACACAGCACCAACCCCAGCACCATGCTGGGCATGGCCCCTTCCAGTATGACTGCGGTTAAAACCTCCCCCTCCAGGCCGCTGCTGTGGGCCACCCCCCAGACGATGAGCGGCATCACGGCCAGTTGGATAGCCAGGGTGGGCACGAGCAGGGGAAGGTAGTGCGGCCGCCAGGATGACCACTGAAGGCTCATGCCCAGGGCGATCAGCATGAGAGGAATCACGGGAGAACTCAGCATGCCAAGCCACTCATTCATCCACTGCGGCTTGGCTATGCCGCTGACATTGAGCAGTACGCCGACAACGGCAGCCCAGAGCGGAGGCACTTTCAGCAGGCCGATAAAGGGGTTCTCCTTGTTCTGATGATTGCCGTAGTGTTGAGCCACGAGGATGCCGACGGTGAGCAGAATCGGCGTGCAGGCGAACAGATCGAACTGTAGGGCGATGCTCTGCGCCCAGTCGCCAAACAGTTGCTCCAGCACGGGTAAGCCCATGTAGGTGGCGTTGGGGAAGGCGGCGGCGAGAATCAGGGTGCCGGTGACGGCGCTCTTGGTGCCGATCATACGAAAGACGAGCCACGCCAGCGCCATCGCCCCCAGCACGCCCGCGGCAGCGGCGGCTGAAACGCGCAGGGAGTCCAGCCCCAGGGGGGCCTGCCACAATACCTGTATCACCAGAGCAGGCAGCAGCAGCGTGTAGACCAGCGTGGTGAGCGGTTGGCGGCACTGGTCTGCATCGAGCCCGAATGGCTTGATTATTCGCCAGCCGATACCGCACGCAATCAGGGCGGTCATCTGGGTAAAAACGTCATACATGAATACATTCAGCCTGGTGGTGTTGTCACTGCCGAGCTCACCGTGAAGGCGGCGGTGTGTGGTGTGGTTGTTTCGCCTGGATCGAAACGGCCCAATTCTAGCAAATTTCTCCCCGCTTCTCTTGCCTTATGCCGATCCATGCGCTGCACCGCTGTTGTGCGTTCCTTTGTTTTTTCTGCTTCATTGTTGTGCGGTAACATAGCTCTTTTGGATATGATCCGGCTAACTTGTTGGGGCTATTGGGCGCACTGTCGTGGTGCCGACTTTATCTGGTCTGCACCGAGTTAATTCGTTTTTGTCGTTGATTCAGGAGTGTTTTATGGAAGCTTTTCAGTCGGGCGGTGACGTTCTTTTTGTGTTGTTGGGTGCCATTATGGTGTTGGCCATGCATGCCGGTTTTGCTTTTCTGGAAGTGGGCACGGTGCGCGAGAAAAATCAGGTGAATGCCCTGGTGAAGATTATTTGCGACTTTGCCATCTCAACCATCGCGTATTTTTTTATCGGTTACAGCATCGCTTACGGTGTCGATTTTTTCAGTGGAGCCCAGGTGCTGTCGGAGAAAAACGGCTACGAGCTGGTGAAGTTTTTCTTCTTGCTGACTTTTGCCGCAGCTATTCCCGCGATTGTTTCTGGCGGCATCGCCGAGCGAGCAAAATTTAATCCGCAATTGATCGCGACATTTTTACTGGTTGGCTTTCTCTATCCCTTCTTTGAGGGCATCGTCTGGAATGGCAATTTTGGAATCCAGGGCTGGCTTGAGGCCTCTTTTGGTGCCGGTTTTCACGATTTTGCCGGTTCGGTCGTTGTGCATGCGGTAGGCGGCTGGGTGGCGCTGGCTGCGGTGCTGTTGCTGGGCGCGCGCCACGGTCGTTACAGCAAAAGCGGTGCGATGACCGCGCATCCTCCCTCCAGCATCCCCTTTCTGTCTCTGGGTGCCTGGATTCTAACGGTCGGCTGGTTCGGCTTTAACGTGATGTCTGCCCAGTCGGTGGAAGGCATCAGTGGCCTGGTGGCGGTGAACTCCCTGATGGCGATGGTGGGGGGGATTCTCTCTGCGCTGGTGGCGGGGCGCTATGATCCGGGTTTTGTGCACAATGGCCCACTGGCTGGCCTGGTGGCCGTGTGTGCAGGCTCTGATGTCATGCACCCCATGGGGGCGCTGGTGACCGGGCTAATCGCCGGGGCGCTGTTTGTCTGGACATTTACCCTGACCCAAAATCGCTGGAAAATTGATGACGTTCTCGGTGTTTGGCCCCTGCACGGCCTTTGCGGTGTCTGGGGCGGGGTTGCTGCGGGCATTTTCGGTATGGAGGCGTTGGGCGGCATGGGTGGCGTGAGCTTTGTCTCTCAGGTGATCGGTACGGTGCTGGGCGTTGCCGTCGCTTTTGGCGGTGGCTTCATCGTCTACTTCATTTTGAAAAAACTCGTGGGCCTGCGTCTGAGCCAGGAAGAGGAATACAACGGTGCGGATTTGAGTATTCATCGCATTGCCTCGACAACAAAAAATTGAATGTTGTTTCGATGCTGCCCCTCGCCATTGCGTGCGAGGGGGCACTGCATGACCGGCGCTTTTTCGGTTATGGTAGGGAGCCGGTCTGATGGCTGGCCAATAGGTCGGGAAAAGGAATAACAAGTTCTCGTTACACAGGAGAGGGATAGTGAGCAGGAGTGAAGGCAGTGCCGGGCAGACACTCGTCCATTTAGTTGCAGATGTGGTGCAGCGTTCGCCGGATGCCGAGGCGATCGTCCACGGTGAGCGGCGGGTGAGTTACGGTCAGTTGTGGCATCAGGTGTCCGCATTGGCCGGAGCGCTGCGCTCGGGCGGCCTGGCTTCCGGGGACCGCGTGGCGCTGTTGCTGGACAATTGCCCCGAGTACGTGGCCGCGTATTACGGCGTCCTGGCTGCGGGAGGGGCTGTGGTGGCGCTTAACACGGCGGCCAAATCCCGTGATCTGCTTAATTGGATCGACCACAGTGGTGCGTCCTGGCTTATCGTCGATGCCCGCCACCCGGAGTGTTCCCGCGTTGTCGAAGGGGTCGGGGAGGGGGTTAAGGTCATTGTGGTCGGCGAACCCCGGTCCGAGCTGGCAAACGTCTTTGCCACCTGGGCGGATGTCGAGCAGGCAGGCGCCTCTGCTTCAGTGCCTGAAATTGCCAATACGGCGGAGCATCTGGCGGCCATCATCTACACCTCGGGCACTACCGGCAAGCCCAAAGGGGTGATGCACAGCCATAAAAATCTCTACGAAAATATGCGCTCCATTCAAGAGTACCTGGCTCTGACGGAAAAAGATCGCCTGCTCAATGTGCTGCCTTTCTACTACTCCTATGGCAATTCCGTGCTTCATACCCACCTGGTGGTGGGGGGGAGTCTGGTGCTGGAGAACAGTCTGGTCTATCCCCACAAGGTGCTGGAGCGGGCGGCGGCGGAGCAGGTTACGGGCTTTTCCGGCGTCCCCTCCACGTTCAATCTGCTGCTGAGTCGCACCAAGCTCCATGAGTACGATCTGTCTGCCATGCGCTACATGACGCAGGCGGGAGGCCCTATGGCCCCGGCGATCACCGAGCGGATTTTAGACGAGCTGCCCCATATCGACCTGTTTGTCATGTACGGGCAGACGGAAGCCACGGCGCGGCTGGCCTACCTGCCACCGCAGGAGCTGGTGAGAAAAATGGGGGCCGTAGGCATTCCCATCCCTCGTGTGGATATAGAGATTCGAGGCGAAGACGGGTCGGTGCTGCCACCCGGGGAGACGGGCGAGATCTGCGCTTGCGGTGACAACATCATGATGGGCTATTGGCAGGATCCTGCGACGACAGCGCAGGTGCTTAAAGATGGCTGGCTTCATACGGGGGATCTGGCCCGCCGTGATGAAGACGGCTATATCTACATCGTCGGGCGCTCTTCAGAGATGATCAAAAGCGGCGCTCACCGCATTAGCCCGAAGGATATCGAAGAGGTGATTCTCGAAGTCGATGGCGTCGAAGAGGTGGCGGTGGTGGGGGTGCCGGACGATTTTCTGGGGCAGCTGATCCGGGCCGTCGTGGTGTTGTCGCCCGGTGCAAAAGTCGAAAAACGCGATATTTTGCGCCACTGCAAAGAGAGTCTGGCCACCTACAAAATGCCAAAGCAGATCGAGTTTACCGATCAGCTGCCGCGTACGGCGTCGGGTAAAATTCGTCGTTTCATGCTGCTGGGCGACGCCTGATGTGCTGGTGTTGGCGGGGCAAAGGCTGTAATCTACGCGGTCCTTTGGATTTCGATAGAAAGTAAATGGGTCGCAAGCTTTATATAAAAACCTACGGTTGTCAGATGAACGAGTACGACTCCTCCAAGATGGTGGATGTGCTGCGTGATTCTCAGGGGTTGGAACTCACGGATGTGCCTGAAGAGGCGGACGTTCTGCTGTTGAATACCTGCTCTGTGCGCGAGAAGGCACAGGAAAAGGTCTTCTCCCAATTGGGGATGTGGCGTGAGTGGAAGCTTGAACGGCCCGATTTGGTGATTGGCGTGGGGGGCTGTGTGGCCAGTCAGGAAGGGGATGCCATCCGCCAGCGGGCACCTTATGTCGATGTGGTCTTTGGCCCCCAGACGCTCCACCGCCTGCCTGACATGATTCGCGATGCACGACTGAAGAATGCGCCCGTCATCGACATCTCTTTTCCCGAAATTGAGAAATTTGACGCCATGCCCGAGCCCAGGGCCGATGGGCCGATGGCTTACGTCTCCATCATGGAGGGGTGTAGCAAATACTGCACTTTCTGTGTGGTGCCCTACACCCGGGGGGAAGAGATCTCCCGTCCGCTGGATGATGTGATTGCGGAGGTGGCCCAGCTGGCCGCCCAGGGCGTTCGCGAGGTGAATCTTCTGGG
>JALTMR010000260.1 GCA_027001525.1 Gammaproteobacteria bacterium | reverse complement strand
CTGTTGGATTGGGTCTGTTACTGGTGGCGTCATCAGCCCTGGCAGACAACGTTGATAATCTCTCTGAAAAACTCATTCAACTGCGGGGCGATGTAGAGGAACTTAGCGCCGAGCTGAGCCTTGCCCGCGAGGAGCACAAGCAGCGCATGTCGGCCCTGGCTTCGCAACGCAGCGAGCTGCAAGCCCGCGTCAAACGCGTGACGACCACCGAACAAAAACTCAAAAAAGAGCTGCAAGAGAATCTTCTGCTGGCCAAACAGGCCGGTGCAGATGACGAGATGCTCAAGCCCGTGCTGCTGCAAGCGATCGAAAAGGCGGAAGAGCGTGTTCTGTTTGGCTTGCCCTTCAAGGTTGATGACCGGCTTCAGTCCGTCGTCGACATCCGCGAACAACTCACTAAAGGTTTGATGACCCCTTCTCGCGCAGCCACCCGTCTGTGGGCGCTCTATGAAGATGAGATTCGTCTGACGCGGGAGAACGGCATTTATCGACAGCCCATCGACATCGAAGGTGAAATCGTCCTGGCTGATGTCGCCCGTCTGGGCATGGTGATGATGTACTTTGTTACCACCGATGATCGCTACGGTGTGGTGGTGAAGAGCGGCACCGACTGGGTTTATAAACTGACTCCGGATAAGGCAGACGGGAAACGTATCGCCCATCTGTTTAATTCGCTTCGCAAGCAAGTGCGCACCGGCTACTTCGAACTGCCCCCCGCCATCTAGTCTGAAGGAATTAAATCATGTTGTTAAAGAGATTGGGTCGGGCCGTACTGGGTCTGTGTGTTGGGTTGAGTGTTGCGGCCAGTGCTCACGCTGTTGATGACGTCTCGTCTTTAGAGCGGGCCTTCCAAAAAGAGTTCGCGTTTCTGGAGTCAAGCAAGAAAGAGTTGACCGAACGGCTGCAAAAGTTCAGAGCTGAGTCGGATGCAAAAGCCAACACCGTGGTGGCTGAGATCGCCGACTCCGAAATGCAGTTGCAGCGTCTGGAGTCGAACATAGAACGCCTGAATGATGAGGTGGTGACAGCGCAGCATCTGATTGAATCGAATCAGGATAACCAGGCCTCGCTTGCTTCCATGTACGATCAGGCCAATGCCACTTTAGGTGACTATGGCCTCAAGCTGACCAGTCATGTGGATTACCTCAATGCTGAAAATGAGGGCCGTTTGGCCACTTTGTTTGATCTGGCGGATGAGGTGGTGGCCACGCTTGGCTCAACCCGGCAGGAAGATGGTCAGTTCTTTCTCGCTGATGGCTCTCAGGTGTTTGGTTCACTGATTAAAGTCGGCAATGTCGCGGCTTATGGCGTGAGTGAAATGGGCAGTGGTGCGCTGGTGCCGGCGGGTGAGGGTGCGCTTCGCATGTTTGAGGGCGACACCGCTGATGTGGCTACGGCATTGGCGGCCGGTGTGGCACCTGAGTTGATGAAGGTGTTTCTGTTTGAATCGTCCACTCAGGCGATCGAACAGCGCCCGGAAAAAACAGCCATAGATGTCATTAATTCTGGTGGAATTATTGGCTGGGTGATTGTCTCCCTGGGTGGCCTGGCTGTTCTCATGGCACTGATCCGCACCCTCTATCTGCGTTCTGCCAGCGCCACGAATGACGTAGTTCAGAAACAGGTGAGTGAGCTGGTCACACAGGGGCAGGTGGCGGAAGCGTTGAACTTCTGTGAGACCAAAAAGTGCTCCACCGCCCGAGTGGTGGCCTCAACGCTGCGCAACATCGATCGCGATCGGGATCATCTGGAAGACATCGTCTCCGAGAGCATCTTGAACGAAAGCAACAATCTGAGTCGCTTTGCCACGTTCATTATCGTCATCGCGGCCGTCTCGCCCCTGTTGGGTTTGTTGGGGACGGTGACGGGGATGATCACCACGTTTGATGTGATTACCGAATTCGGTACGGGCGATCCAAAGCTGCTTTCCGGTGGCATCTCCACGGCGCTGGTTACGACAGAGCTGGGGCTGATTGTCGCCATCCCCACCTTGATTGTTGGCAACCTGCTCAACGCCTGGAGCAACCGCATTAAAGACAATATGGAAAAGGCCGCCCTGCACGTCACTAACCTGACGTTGGGCGCAGCAGTTTAGGGCCCCCTCCGATGCAGTATGTGATGGAAAATATCAGCCACTATTTTGAGGTGGGGGGCTACGTCATGCCCCCGTTGGCACTCTGTGCCCTGCTTTTGTGGTACGCCCTGGGGTATCGCATCTCGTCGATGAAACGCGGTGGTGGCCAATACAGTGTGCGCGATCTCATCGACCGTTATCAGGCGAATCGCTGGACACCTAAACGCGGCATTATTGAAGAGGCGATTCAGCGGGGCGTTGAGTTACAGCGCCAACAGTTGCCCCACCTGCGCGCCTATCTCGATGACGCATTCAACGACTACAGCGAGGCGCTGGGAAAATACAGCGTGCTGGTACGCAGCATCGTGGTGGTGTCACCGCTGCTGGGTCTGCTCGGCACGGTCTCGGGCATGATCGAAACCTTTGATTCACTCCAGAACATGGCGCTCTTTACCTCGGATGGCGGCATCGCGGCCGGTATCTCCCAAGCGCTGTTTACCACTCAGCTTGGTTTGGTGATCGCCATTCCTGGCATGTTGTTTGGCCGCTTTCTCGATAAGCGACAGCAACGTATCGAGCGTGACCTGAATCAGATCAAAGACATTTTATGTAGCACGGTGAAGTTATGAGATATCGCGATAGAGAAGAGACGCAGCAGGATATCGATATATCCCCGCTGATCGACATGGTGTTTATTTTATTGATCTTCTTCATGGTCACGGCGACCTTTGTGAAGGATATGGACCTCGACATCAATCGCCCCAAGGCATCGTCCAGCACGGCCTCATCGTCCAAAGCAATTCGGGTCTATATCGACTCCAACGGCGATACGTTTCTTGATGGCCAGCCCATACGCACCTGGGTGATTCAGTCGCGCTTGCGTGAGCTGCTGGAACGCAATGCCGATGGCTCGGTGCTGGTGGTGACGGATGAGAACGTCACTGCATCCAAACTGGTGGAGGTGGTGGACCAGTGCCGCCTGGCCGGCGCAGCCGATGTGGGCGTGGTGACAGAGCAGGAGGCAGGCTGATGGCGGCCGTGATTCAACCCGGCTATCGCTATCACCTCAACGGCTTGTTGTGGATGGTAGCGGGTGGTGTGGTGGTGTTCGGTTCGCTGCTGTTTATTAACGACTCTCCCACGATTGAGAAAAAGCAGTCTTCGCAGATGGTGTCGGCATTTCAGGTCAAGCCACCGGAAAAGCCCAAGCCCAAGCGCAAGGTGGAGCGTAAGCAGAATAAGCGGGACAAGGCACCGCCAGCCCCGGCGCTGGTGGCGGATCTCAACATGGAGCTGTCTGGTCTCGATTTTGGCTTTGGCAGCTTCAGCGACGGGGGTATAGGAGAGGTTGACGATTCGCTGCTGGGTGAGACCGACAATATTGTCATGACCAGCGACATGGTAGACACCCCGCCATGGGTTACCAAACGCACTGCCCTGGAGTACCCCGCCCGCGCCAAAGCCAAAGAGCTGGAGGGCTATGTGGTGCTGAGTCTCTACATCAACGCCGAAGGCAAAGTGGAAGACGCCCGTGTGCTCGAATCCGACCCCAAAGGCACGTTTGATGATGCGGCCATAAAGGCCGTGAAATCGTGGATCTTTACACCCGCCAAGTATGACGGCAAAGCGGTTGAGACCTGGGCCAACCAGACCATTCGTTTTGAATTGGGTTAACACCATGCTGATCAACTACCGTTTTCAAATAATTTTTCTGCTGGCGTCTCTGTTGCTTGCTGGTTTGAACCCGGCAATCGCCAAACCAAAAGAGGTGGACTACCTCGGTCTGGCCGCACTGATGGTGCGCGACGGAAATTACGAACGTGCAGCTCAGGCGCTACAGAGCGTTGATACCAAACAAGAGGCGTTCGACTTTGCCCGTTTCTATACGCTCAAGGGCTTGGTTGATCTCAAACTGCAACGCTATCCCGAGGCCATCGCCAGTCTTGAACAGGCCATTGAACAGGGTCAGGATGAACCACAGGTCTACATCTATCTCGCTCAGGCGGCCTACCGCAATGAAGACTACCAAAAGGCGCTGGATGCGCTTGAGTCTGGTGGGCCGCAGGTGTTGCAAGCCAGTCCTGGCATTGTCTTAATGAAATCCTACATCCACTGGACCATGGGGGATGAAGAGGCCGCCTGGCAGGCACTGGCGTTAGGAGAGCAAAACTTCACCGATGAAGCGCCTTTTGCTCGCCGTAAAGTTTTCCTGCTGGTGGAGCTGGGGCTTTATCAAGAGGCGGCACGTCACGGCATCGACTACCTGGAACGGTTTACCTCAAGTGCGGACGATTACGTCGCCATTGGTGAGGCGCTGCGTCAGGCGGGGCAGCCAATGGCGGGGCTTAATTTTCTCGAACTTGGCCGCGTTCGCTACCCCGATAACGAACGGGTGTTGCTGGCTTTGGCAAAAATTTATGCTGATCTAAAACAGTACGTCACCGCCGCCACCATGATGGAACAGGCCGCCGCATTGGGCGGAGACTATTTAATCGATGCCGCTGAACTTTATCGTCGCGGTGGTCACCTGGGGCGTGCGCTGTTTATCAATGAAAAGGCGCTGGATCAAGAGAAAAAACTGAAGCAGCGCTTGGCGATACTGCTGGATTCGGAGATGTTTGAACACGCTGAATTGATGGCTGAGTCACTTTCGCGCCACGGCTTGCTCGATGATGATGAAATCCGTTATGCCATTGCTTACGCGGCATTCAAAGCAGGGCACTTTGG
>JALTMR010000259.1 GCA_027001525.1 Gammaproteobacteria bacterium | reverse complement strand
AGTACAGATAGCCCGCCGAGATCACGCAGGCCGCACCCAGCACCAGCGCATAAAACTTGAACTCGGTATCGGCCAGGTAGGGTTGAATGCTGTTCCCCCGCCAGGCCAGAAAGTGCAGCGCGTAGTTCACCCCCGAGAGAAACATAAAGACCACCGCCACCATCTCGATCAGGGCGCTGTTAAAGTGCCCCATACTCAGGTCGTGGGTGGAAAAGCCACCAATGGCGACGGTGGAAAAAGCGTGCGCCAGGGCATCAAAAGGAGTCATACCCACCAGCCAATAGGCCAGGCCGCAGGCCACCGTCAGGGCAAGATAGATGTACCACAAGGCCTTGGCCGTTTCGGTAATGCGGGGGGTGAGCTTGTTATCTTTCATCGGCCCCGGGGTTTCAGCGCGGTAGAGCTGCATGCCCCCAACGCCCAGCATGGGCAGCACAGCTACGGCCAGAACGATGATCCCCATCCCTCCCAGCCACTGGAGTTGCTGGCGGTAGTAGAGGATCGATCGGGGCAGGCTGTCCAGGCCACTGATGACCGTCGCCCCGGTGGTGGTCAGGCCCGACATCGACTCAAACACCGAGTCGGTGATGCTGATACCGGGCTGCTCCGACAGCAGAAAGGGTAACGAACCGGCCAGCCCCAGCACCGTCCAGAACATCACCACCACCACAAAACCGTCCCTGAGCTTCAGGTCGGGGCGATAGCGCCTGACCGGAAACCAGAAAAAGGTTCCCGTGGCCAGCGTCACCAAAAAGGCGCTGACAAAAGGCAGGGTATGCTCCTCGTACCAGAGGGCAAACGCCACCGGGGGCAGCATGGTGATGCTAAAGAGCATCAGCAGCAGGCCCAAAATACGTTGAATCGCTCGAATTCTCATCAGCCGACTACTGCACTGCTTCGCGAACCTGAATAAAGAAAAGGGCTGATCACAGGAACGTCACACCCACCTGGAACAGACGCTCCACCTCAGACACACGGGATTTATCCACCAGGAAGAGGATAACGTGGTCATCTGCCTCGATCACCGTATCGTGGTGCGCCACAATCACCTCATTGCGGCGCACCACGGCACCGATCGTTGTCCCCCGCGGCAGGCGGATATCTTCAATCGCCCGCCCCACCACCTTGGATGAACGCGAGTCACCGTGCGCCACCGCCTCGATGGCCTCAGCCGCGCCGCGCCGCAGCGAGTGCACCGCCGCCACATCGCCCCGCCGCACATGGGTGAGCAGGCTGCCGATCATCGCCTGATGGGGGGAGATGGCGATATCGATATCACCACTCTCCACCAGGTCCACATAGGCCGCCCGGTTGATCAGCGCCATCACCTTTCTCGCCCCCAGCCGTTTGGCCAGCATGGCGGAAAGAATATTGGCTTCGTCGTCATTGGTCAGTGCGCAGAAAACATCCGTTGCCTCGATATTCTCCTCCAGCAGCAGCTCCTCGTCCGCCGCATCGCCCCACAGCACGATGGTGTTATCCAGCTCTTCAGAGATCCGTTTTGAGCGATTTTCATTATGGTCGATCAGCTTGACCCGGTACTCACCCTCCAGTGCCTTGGCCAGCCCCATGCCGACATTGCCACCGCCTGCCACCATAATGCGCTTGTTGGGCTTGTCCACCCGCCGCAGTTCGCCCATGACGGCCCGAATATCTTTTTTGGCGGCGATGAAAAAGACCTCGTCATCCACTTCAATGACGGTATCCCCTTCCGGAGTAATCGCCTGGCCGCGGCGAAAAATCGCCGCCACCCGGGTATCCACCCCCGGCATGTGCTCGGGCAGACAGCGCAGCGCCTGCCCCACCAACGGGCCATCGTGATAGGCCTTCACCGCCACCAGCTGCACCAGGCCATCGGCAAAATCGAGCACCTGAAGCGCGCCGGGGTGGGCGATCAGGCGCTTGACGTAGTCGATAATGACCTGCTCGGGGCTGATCATGACATCGATAGGGATGGTTTCGTTGGAAAATAGCTGAGGATAGGAGAGATATTCGAACGTGCGCACCCGCGCGATTTTAGTAGGGGTGCGAAACAGGCTGTAGGCCACCTGGCAGGCCACCATATTGGTCTCGTCGCTGTTGGTCACCGCCAGCACCATATCGGCGTCTTCGGCCCCGGCCCGGAACAACACATCGGGGTGGGAGGCGTGCCCCAGTACCGTGCGAATATCCAGGCGATCCTGAAGGTCGCGCAGGAGGTTAACATCGACATCAACCACGGTAATGTCATTGGCCTCACTCGCCAGATTGGCCGCCACGGATGAGCCCACCTGACCGGCACCAAGGATAATAATTTTCATAAACTTGTTACGTTCTGCGCCGAAGGGAGAGCGATCTTAGCACTTCTACGACGGCCCAAGAACATTAGCGCCAAATCATCAAATCGCATCATCTTTAGGATTGACTCCCAATGCCTTCATTTTCCGGTAGAGGTGGGTCCGCTCCATACCGGCCACTTTCGCCAGCAGCGTGATGTTGCCCCGCGTCTCGCGCAGATGGTGTTCAAGATAGGCCCGCTCGAACTGCTCCCGTGCCGCCCGCAAGGGCTGGTCAAAACCCGAGGCCATGCCGGAAGCCAGCGCAAGGTCGGCAACGGGGGCTCCCCCCAGGCAGTGCATCACCTCATCAAGCAGGATCTCCTCCCCGCTGCCCAGAATCAGCAGGCGCTGAACAAGGTTTTTAAGCTCTCGCACATTGCCGGGCCATGTGTGTTGCCGCAACCTATCCTGCGCTGCGGCGGAAAAGCGGCGCTGGCCAAGCCCTTCGTTATTGGCGAAGTAGTCAAGATAGTAGGCCAGCAACTGCGGAATATCTGCCGCGTGTTCACGCAGCGGCGGCACCGTGACGGGAACCACATTCAAGGCGTAGTAGAGATCCTCCCTGAAGTGCCCCTTCGCGACCGCCTCCTGAATATCCTTCTGGGTTGACGCCATGACCCGGACATCGATACCGATCTGCGAAGCCCCGCCAACGCGCACAACGCCCTGGCTTTGCAGTGCGCTGAACAGACGCCCCTGGGTGTTGAGGTCCATGTCCACCACTTCGTTGAGGTACAGGGTTCCCCCATGCGCCTGCTCCAGGCGACCGTAGTGCACCTTGCCCCCCACCTCTTCGCCAAACAGCTCCCGCGCCGCATTTTCGGCGGTAATCGAAGCGACCCCCAACTCGACAAAGGGGCCCGCCTTGCGGGGGCTGTTCTGGTGGATATAACGGGCCAGCAACTGCCGCCCCACCCCCGGCTCACCACAGATCAATACCCGCGCCTCGGAGCCAGCCACTTTTTCGGCCTGGCGGCGCAGCGCCTCCATCACATCGCTGTGGCCCAGCGGCTGGGTGGGGGAGTGAACGTGGCGACGCAGGCTCTGGTTCTCCCGCCGCAGGCGCGAGTCATCCAGCGCATGACGAACCGTCAGCAGCAGTTTGGCCAGTGACAGCGGCTTTTCGAGAAAATCGTAAGCCCCCAGGCGGGTCGCCTCCACGGCCGTCTCCACCGTACCGTGGCCGGACATGATGATCACCGGGGCGTTCATCGTCTCATCCCCCCGCCACTCCTTGAGCAGGGTGATGCCGTCGACATCGGGCATCCAGATATCGAGCAGGACCAGGTCGGGACGTTTGTCGATGCGCACCTGGCGCGCCTCGCTGCCGTCAGAGGCCACGCTCACCACAAAGCCCTCATCCTCAAGGATTTCGCAGACCAGACCACGAATATCTGGCTCATCGTCGACGACGAGAATATGGGGGGCAGTCATTCCTTCACCTTCTGTTTTTTCTCAATTCACACGGAGGCCGCATCACATCTCATCGAAGAGGTTGCGCTGGGCAGAGACCTGTTCCAGCCGGTGCTCCTGTTTTACCGACAGCGGCATCCGGATCACAAAGCGGGCACCGCCATCGGGCACATTCTCGACCCAGATCAGGCCATTGTGCTCTTCCACTATTTTCTTCACAACCGCCAAGCCCAGGCCGCTGCCCCTGGGCTTGGCACTGACGTAGGGCTCGAAGAGGGTATCGATTAACGCTTCGGCGATGCCGGGGCCGTAGTCCCGCACCGACAACTCGGCGGCCTGGAGTTCATCCGTTGTATGCAGACGGGTGGCGACATCGATACGGGTGTTCTCGCTCGCCTCGATGGCGTTTTTAATCAGGTTGTGGAGAAGCTGGCGGATGCGCCCGGAGTCGAGATCGACGCTGCCCAGCTCGTCATCCAGGGTGAGATTGATCTGCAAGGCCGAATTCTCACCGCGGTAGAGCTCCAGCACCTCGGTCACAAGGGCGTTGAGGCGGTGGGGCATGATCTCCAGCCGGGGGCTGCGGGCATAATCGGAGAAGGCCTGCACCATCTTTTTCATCGCCTCCACCTGCTGAACGATGGTGTGGGTGGCCCGGTTCAACACGCTGGCCTCCGCCGCCGCCATTGTTGGCAGGTATTTGTGGCGAATGCGCTCGGCGGAGAGCTGGATCGGCGTCAGCGGATTTTTGATCTCGTGCGCCAGGCGTCGCGCCACCTCTCCCCAGGCCGCGTCGCGCTGAGCCTGAATCTGCGCGGTAATGTCATCAAACACCAGCACATACCCCCCCTCCAGACTTTGTCGCACGGGCAGCGAGGCGGCCCGGCACATCAACACCTGGCGACCTTCGGGGCCAAACAGAACGATCTCCTCCTGCCACTCCTCGTCGTGAGCGGCAAGATGGGACTTCATCAGGTCGACAAATTTTTGCAGGTGCTCGTGCTCACTACCCAGCTGATCGAGGCCCACACCGAGATTCGCCTCCAGCCTGACGCCCAGAATCTGATCCGCCTGGGTGTTCACTGTGCGCAGCACGCCGTCAACGCTGAAGGTCATGACCCCGGAGGAGAGATGCCCC
>JALTMR010000258.1 GCA_027001525.1 Gammaproteobacteria bacterium | reverse complement strand
CTGAGCTTGACGTTGAGCCCGAGTCTGTATTGGAAGCGCCGGTCGCGGGGGAGAGTGCGTCTGACGCCACTTTTTCCCCTCAGGATGACACTCAGGTTATTCGTCAGGAGGTTATTGAGCTGCTGCAAGGCGAGGTGGATAGCCTGGCCAGGGCACTGCTGCAGAGTCTGGACGAGACGGTCAATCAGGCGGCGGCCGAGCACGCCTGGTGTGATGCTTTTAACCACGCGGCTGATGAGCTGGAACATTTCAGCGGCGCAGCCAGTGCAGTGCAAATGGACGGTTTGGCAGAGGTCTGTTTCTACCTGCAGGAAAATCTCAGGGCCTGGGCAGAGCGCAATCAGGCACCGTCGCCGCAGGAGCGCGAACTGATCGAGGCCTGGCCGGTGCAGATCGGCCGTTACCTGAAAGCCATTAACGACGAAGAGACCTGCCTTGCCGTTGTCGCCTATTTGAGCGATGGGGCGTGGCCCAGCCCACTGCCACAGGATGATGCTGAAGGTGTGGTCGAGTTGCTGGCCAGTCCGCAGATTGCAACCGAGCCTATGGCCGTCGCCGAGAGGCAGGTGCGGGCAGAGCCTTCGGACGTTGCCCTGGATCTGCCGAGTGACGTTAACCCCGATCTGCTTGATGCGCTTTTGCAGGAGTTGCCACATCAGACGTCTGATTTCTCATCAGCAATCAAAAAACTGGTTGAGGGCGAAGGGGGGCTGGAGGATGTGAAGTTGGCGCAGCGTGTCGCCCACAGTCTGAAAGGTGCCGGCAACACCGTAGGCATTCGCGGTATTGCCAATCTGACTCACCATCTCGAAGATATTCTTCAAGTCTTTTTTGAACATTCCCGTTTGCCGCACGGTGAACTGGCGAATGTTCTTATGGATGCCTCCGATTGCCTGGAAGCCATGAGCGAGGCGATTTTGGGCGTAGGCAGTGCGCCGGAACATGCGGTTGAGATATTGCAAAGCGTACTGGACTGGGCGAATCGCATTGATCAGGCCGGGGGCCTGGATGGGCTGGGGATCAGCCAGGCCCCGCAGCCGGCTACGCGTGCTCCGGCACAGACGGAGGAGGTTGCCCAGCCCGGCCCGGAGGCCGCCAGTGCCGCCTCGGTCAATACGGTGCGAGTGCCGGCCACCTTGATGGATGAGCTGCTGCGGCTGGGGGGTGAGGGGATTATTGTGACCGGCCAGGTCAAGAGCCGGGTGCAGCATATCCGCCAGCAGGCGCGGGCCATGCGAACGCAGTATCGCCTGGTTCAGCAGTTGACCTATGAGCTGGAGCAGCTGGTCAGTGTCAACGACGTCTTGGCAACCAGCACCGCCGTGGCATCTGATGCGGGGGCCGTTGAGTTGGAGCAATACAACGAACTGCACAGCTGCTTGAGCCGCCTGGAGGAGTCGGTGGCCGACGCCAAAGAATTCTCCGATGCCATGCACGAAAACCTCTACGTCATGGAAGACCTGATCATTGAGCAGGAGCGTTTCCAAAAGGACAATCAGGAGGCGATCTACCGCAGCCGGATGGTGCCGGTCAGTACCATCGTACCCCGCTGTGAACGAGGGGTGCGGCAGGCCTGTCGTTTGACGGAAAAAGCGGTGGACTTTCGCATCGAGGGGCGCGACACCATGGTGGACAGCCAGGTGCTGAGCGATTTTGTCGAGCCGCTGATGCACCTGTTGCGCAACTCGGTGGATCACGGTATCGAGTCCGCCGAGCAGCGACGCCTGGCGGGCAAGCCAGAAACGGGAACGATCACCTTGAATTTTTCTCGTGTCGGGGATCTTATTGAAGTGACCTGCCGGGATGATGGGGCCGGTCTGGATACCGATAAAATAAAACAGACCGCCATTGCCAAGCAGGTGATTGAAAAAGGCGAGGCACTGTCTGAAGCGGAGATTAACCAGCTCATTCTACTGCCGGGCTTTACCACCAAAGGTGAGGCAACACAGGTGTCGGGGCGTGGTGTCGGCATGGATGCGGTGTACGCCAAAATCAAGGAACTCAAGGGCACCCTGTCGCTTCACTCCACGCGCGGCGAAGGGTTGACCGTGGTGTTGCATCTGCCGGTGAGTATGTTGTCCGTCTCCGCAACGCTGGTGCAAAGCAGTGGCTTGCCTGTTGCGTTATCTCAGTACGGTGTTGAGGATGTGGTTGATGTGGCGGCGGGTGAGCTGAACGAGGTCGATGACGGCTTGGCCTTCGTCTACGATGGTGAACCGATCTCTACCACCTACCTTGATCTGTTGATGGGGCGCAGCGTTCATAACCCAAGCCCCCAGTCGGTGTTTATTGTGCAGCCCGAGGTAGGTGCCAAACGGGCTGTGCTGGTGGATAAGGTTGTCCTGAGCGGGGCTGAGGTTGTTGTAAAAAATATGGGGGCCTATCTGCCCCCCATCGCCGGCGTGGTGGGGGTGACCATTTTGGGGGATGGTCGGGTTGCGCCGGTACTGGATATTCCCGAGCTGCTGCGTTCTGAAAAACATGGCCACATATTGTATCAACCCGATCTGCATGAGGTTGAAAAGGTCAAACAATCCGCCCTGGTTGTGGACGATTCGTTGAGCGCAAGGCGCGCTTTGGCGAGCTTTGTTGAGGACTGTGGCTTCGACGTGAACACAGCCATTGATGGCGTTGATGCGTTGCAACTGGTGGAGCAGAAAGTGCCCGATATCCTCTTGATTGATATGGAAATGCCCCGCATGAACGGGATTGAATTAACCACTCAATTGCGGTCTGAAAATGCGACCAGAGAGACACCGATAATTATGATAACCTCGCGTTCCACAGCCAGGCATAAAAAGCAGGCTGAGGAGGCGGGCGTCAATGTTTATCTCATCAAGCCTTTTAACGAGGTGGAGCTGCAGAACCACATTAACGCGCTACTGTCTTGAGTTGAAAGTTTGAATTGATAGCGGGTGCAGGATCGCCCCCGTGTTGAGACGTGCAGGACTGACGCGATGAATGTAAAAGTATGGCTGGGGGCGATGCTGCTTTGTCTGGCCACCTCGGTCACCTCAATCGGATACGCGGCGGACAAGCGGGCGTTGGTGGCTGATCTGGTGTTTGAGTTGGGCTATGGGCGCGCTATCCACCATTTTAAAGACTATGTGCTGCGCGGGGAGGATGATTATCGTCTCCAGGCAAAAAAGTACTTCGTCTCCGCCAGAGAAAAAGTGGCGGCACTTCGCCAGGTTAAAAACCTCACTGAAAACGAGATCGCAGCGCTGGATGATTTGGATGGAGTGATCCAGAGCTACCTCGGTGCTCTATCAACCATTCAAAGTGCCTATCGTCACAGTCGTGGTTTGGTACAGGTGCTAACGACAACAGATGACCGTGTGCACATTGATGATGCCTCAGCCATCGACGCGATCGCTGTGTTGCGCCAAGGTCACCGCTGGCATCGTGTTGAAAAACTGGTGTTCGTCCTGGGCTACGGTTCTGCCATCTACAACTTCAAAAACTACCTGATTCGTCGCGACGAGCAGTATCGAAAATGGGCTGATGCCCAGTTCGAGGAGGCGCTGCAACTTGTGGCTGAAATTCGCTGGCGCGAGCGCAAAAATCCGCCCAAAGTAAAAGCGTTGGAGAATATAAAGTCGGTGCTCGAAGCCTATCGTGCAGCTTTGCCGTTGATGGCTCGTACCCTGAAACCTTCGATGGAGACAAGCAGTAACATCGTGGTGAATATCGCCGTGCGGGGAGCAGACAGAGCGCTTAAAGTGGATGACAAGCCCGCCTTTGACGGTATAGCGCTTTTGCTCGGTAGGTAATAGGTAAATGGCGTGATGTTGGATGACCGAAAAAAGCCCCCGTCTGTGAAATAACAGACGGGGGCTTTTTGTACTGCCTATGCTGTCAGTTACGACTCGCGGTTGGCTTTTCTTCTTCTGCTCACCAGGCTCATGGCAAACACGCCGGCCCCCAGCAGCAAAAAGGTTTCAGGCTCAGGTACGCTCGCCACGGCTGTGCCGGAGATGGTGGGTGAGAGGGAGGGTGCTGAGCTGAAGCCGAAGGGGTCGCCAATGCTCATGTTGCTGCTTACACCGCCGCATAAGTAGCCTTCTTCTTCGATAAACTGGCCCTCAAGCAGGAGTTCTCCCTCGTATTCCCAGTAGCAGTTCGTTGAGGTATCGAGAGTGCCGACTCCCGAGGCGCTACCGCCCATGATGTATTCCAGAGTCAGTGTCTCTCCTGCCCCCAGAGTGCCCAAGTCCAGCGTTGTTGTTGAGTCGGCCCAAGAGTAGTATCCGCCATCGCTGTAGGTGGAGAGGGTGCCGCCCAGGCTGGTGCCGGTTTCATTGAGTGAAGTGCCTGTTGTTGCGGAGGTCAGGCTGGCGCTGGAGGACCAGAGAGAAGCGCCATTGACCAGAATATCAATCCAATAGCTGGACTCGGCGCTTTCGCCAGTGGTATCAGCTCCCCACGTGTTCAGTGAGCCACCCCAGATGAGAAAGTCAAAAGAGATATCTTCTGCTGTTGCACTTGTGTTTGTGTAGCTGTCGCTCCAGCTCAATTCGCTCTGAGAGGAGTAGCTTGTGCCGTCGCCATAATTTCCCACACCCATGACGCCGCTGGCGTTCACGAAGCCGCGGCTGCTGGCATATGACTCATTGTTGAGGGAGTCATAATCACTGCTGTACGCTGAGGCATAGCCTGTGCCCGTGTTGTTCACGCTACTTTGCTGGTCACCTGTTGACGTTGTAGGGGCATAGGCTGCGCTATCTACGCTCAGCGTCAGGGCGTTGGCCCCGGCCGAGACGCTGAGTAGCACCAATGGCAGTAGAGTATTACGAAATGTCTTTTCGTTGAAGATATCTTTCATGGTGATATACATCCTTCTGTGTGGTTTTATTATTGTTCCTTGCTTACATAGCAGTAATTGGGCCATCCGC
>JALTMR010000257.1 GCA_027001525.1 Gammaproteobacteria bacterium | reverse complement strand
CGGCTCGGCAGACTCCACCGCTTCATAACCACCGGGCAGCGCCAGCTCGGCAGCCATGGCCAACACCGCGTTACGCGCTTCTTCCCAGCGCGCCGCAGTCAGGTGGGTACGAAAATCGCTGGCCCACAGCGCGCATAAACGCTGCCAGTACGCCGGATCATTCTGCTGATTTGAACTGACGAGCTGGCGGTATATCCGCTGGCAAAAGGTGTTGAGCCACAGGTCATCGCGGCCACTGACGGCCCAGCGGCTGACGTTATATTTGGCCTGTTTTTTTACCGGCACCGGCTGCACGGCAGAGGTCAACACAGCCACCTCGCCGCCGCCATCGGCCACCCAGGCGGCTAACGCCTGCGAAGGGGTGGACCAGCGGGTGCCGTGCTCTTCGGCCAGCACCTGACACAGGCTGGCGATACGGCCCCACTCGCCGGTGCCATTGATCGGGCTCTCCTCCCGGAACCGGCCCGGTCGATAGTCGAACACTTCGGCATCGTTGCAGTAGAGCGCCAGCGGTTTGGAGGTGGCCGCCGCCCGACGGCTGAAATAGCCCAGGTAGTCACTCAGGCCAATATCACCATGGGCATAGCGCTGCATTTTCTGGAAGAAGATGGAGTCGGTCCACAGCACGGGCAGAGAGGCGCCGCCCACGCCGGCGGCAAACGTCGGCATGGCATCGTCATGGCCGCTCTGCCCCAGTGCCAGACAGATGTTATCCCGGTCCATCACCACGCCTTCGTAGCCGGCCGCGCGGTAGAGATCGATCATGCCGCTGGCGTAGGCCATCTCGTTAAACATCACCAGACGCGGCCGGCCACCCAAAATCCGCTGGTAACACTCAAGCCCCAGACGCTGATTCCAGACATTCACCTGATACGGCACCAGTGGCCCGATCATCTGGCTGTAGCCACTGCCCACCACTTCGACGCTGCCCGCCTCGACATAACGGCGCAGCCGGGCCACCCAATCGGGGCACAGCTGGTTGATGCGCTCCAGCGTCCAGCCCGTGACTTCAATTCCCAGCTTGATGCCGGCCGTTTCGCACAACCGCAACATCGGCCAGTAACACTTTTCGATCACCTCGCCGTGTTGCTCCGACTCAAGCGATGAATAGGCCAAATTGAGATGAAACAAGATAAATGCTTTGCTCACAATCAACGCCCTGCTAACGTACGGCTGGTGGAGAGCCGATCAATTGAAAAACGCAATTTAGCACGATATATCAATCAGTTTTGTCATTTTGCACCCCCTGTTGGCAACACCCCGATCAACCCGAAACGCATACACATCACACAGGAATTTCATTGAATACCGTCGCTATTATTCAAGCCCGCATGGACTCCACCCGCCTCCCTGGCAAGGTGTTGAAAATGATCTCGGGCCGCCCCCTGCTGTGGCACATTGTCCACCGGCTGCAACAATGTCAGCAGCTCGACAACATCATCATCGCCACCACAACAAAAGGCGCTGATGACGCCATTGCGAAATTCGCGGCGGCGCACAATATTGCCGTGGTACGAGGCTCGGAGCGCAACGTGCTTGACCGCTTTCTCCAGGCCGCCCGCCAATACGATGCCGAGCTGATTTTAAGAGTCTGTGGGGACTCCCCCCTAATCGACCCCACCACCATCGACCAGTGCCTGGCCACCATGAAGCACAATGACGCCGACCTCTGGCAGCCCGAACCTCGGGGCAGCGCCACTATTCACGAAGGCTTCACCCCCATATCGCGGCGCGCACTGGAGGCGTTGGCCAGGCGGGGCGCACACGATCCGGCGGTGGTGGAGCACGTTACCGCGAAAGTCAGAGACTACGTGCCCGACCTGAAAATTGCGCCCTTCCGCTTCGACGCCAGACACACCATTGAAGGCAGCCGCACATCGGTGGACACCCCCGCCGACCTCAGCTTCATCAACACCCTCTACCAGCGTTTGGGGGCTGCGGCCGGGGAGATCGACATCAGCGCCGTCGTCGCCCTGCTCAAGTCCGACCCGGCGCTGCTGGAGATCAACGCCCATGTGCACCAGAAAACGGCCAATGAAGCCACCCATAAGGTGCTGATCCGCTGTGACGGCGGCGGCACACTGGGGCTCGGCCATGTCATGCGTTGCCTCGCTCTGGCCTCGGTCTTGAGAGACCACTTCTCCGTCGGCATCCGTTTTGTGGTCAACCCCCCGGCGTCGCACGACCACAGCGCCATCGAGCTCATCGAGCGCTACCACTTTCCGGTGGAGCCACTGTCCGCCACGCAGATCACGTCCGGTGCAGACGAAGCCACGGCCCTGTCGGCCCTGATCCAACGCCACGCCCCGGACGGCGTTATTTTCGATATCCGCACCGACCTTCCCGCCCAGAGCCTGCAGCAATGGCGCGAGCAGGGCGTCACCACCGTCTGCATCGACGACCCCTCTGAGCGCAGACTGGCCTGCGACCTGGTCTTCTTTCCCCCGGTGCCACGCGTCAGGGAGATGACCTGGGAAGGTTTCAGCGGCACCCGCCACGTCGGCTGGCAGTGGATACTGCTGGGGCCATCATTTACCTCCCCCCCCAGCCCGCCAGCGCCCCACGAACGGCCCAGGCTGCTCATCATGATGGGCGGTGCCGACCCCGCCAGAATCACCCTCAAAGCGATAAAAAGCCTGGCCCGGATTCACGCCCCGGTGGAGCCGCATGTGGTGCTGGGCCGTGCCTGCAACTTCCGGGAGGAGGCGGTGGCACTGGCCCGTGAGCTGGCCCTCCCCTGTCAGTTCCACACCGACGTCGTCAACGTCGCCCAGCTCATGGCCAGCATGGACCTGGCCATCGCCACCTACGGCGTCACCGCCTACGAACTGGCGGCGCTGGGAGTGCCGTCCCTGCTGCTGTGCCATACGCCGGCGCACACACGCGCCGGCCAGCAGCTGGAACAGCAGGGCATCACCCGCTCACTGGGGTTTCACGAAGCGGTCACCCCGGCCACGCTGGCAACACAGATGGATGAACTACTGATCAACAGCGCGCTAAGAGAGACCATGAGCAACAACGCCCGCGCCCTCCACATCGGCAACGGGGCGCACAACATTGCCCGTGAGATCAAGAGCGCCCTTGCGCCGCAAAGCAGTGGATAACGGATCAGCCGCTATCGGCTGTCGATCCGGATCGCCGCCACCGCCGCCTCGGCGCGGGCCACGGCGTCGGCACGGCACTCAGCGGTAGCCACCACCCAGCCGCCGCGCTGGGCGTGGTTGGTAATGGTGACGATGTCGTCACCCACACGGGCATTGACCACCACTTCGATAATCCCCGCCATCGCTCTGGCCTCCTCCACGCCGGTCACCGACACCACCGTTCCCGGCCTGGGGAAAAGGTAACGCACCGCAACGCCCCGGTTATATCTCTGCCGCAGGGTGGCCGGGGCCACTGTCTCACCCACGGCCAACTTGATCGCCGCTTCCAGCAGGTTCACCCCCGTCGCCTCGGGCACCAGTTTGGAGGCGAATTTACCGCCGCTGATGCGGCCCGCAATCTCAATCACCACCGGGCCGTCGGGGCCCAGCACCATATCGCCTTTGGCGACGCACTGATCCAACCCCAGGGCCGTCACGCCCCGGCTAAACATCGCCTCCACGGCACGTCGCTCTTCGGTGCTTAACAGGGTGGGCATCGTCGCACCGTTCTCGATGATATGGGGAGCCAGGCTCGTCAGGAACTCGTAGTTCCGGTCGGCAAAGCCGGTCACATGCACCTGGCCATCCATCACAATCGCTTCGATACTGATCTGGGGCCCGGCAACAAAACGTTCGACGATCACCTGGTTATCGCGCTTGCTGTGACGGCGGGCGTACTCAAACGCATGTGCAAGATCATCACCTGAATCGATCTGCAACACCCCGCGGGAGCCGCAATTGTCGTTGGGTTTCACCACCCACCGCCCCGCCTCCGAGCACACCAGTTGGGCCAGTTGCCCGGCATCGGATACCGCCTGAAAAGGGGGAACCGCCACGCCGGCGGCGGCCATCGTCTGTTTCATTTTTAACTTGTCGACCGTCAACATCGCCGCCGCCACACCGATGGCGGGCGTGCCGGTCAGCGCCGCCGCCCTGGCACAGGAGACCGGCAGATCACAGCCCACCACCAGCACGCCGCTCAGGGGATTCTGGCGGTGATACCCGCTGACAAACGCGGTGAAGGCCTCATCGTCGCCGGGGTTAACGTGATAAAACTCGTCGGCCAACGCCTTTAGCTCGGCATTGGCGTCGCCGTCCACGCTGACAATGTGGAGCCCCTGCCGCCGGGCTTCCAGAAAAGCCTCTTTCTGCGGCAGGCCGGCGGGGTAGAGCAGAATACGTTTAGGATTTGTCATAGAGTTGGATCAGTTCAACGCCCCGTTGTTCGAGATAGTGAAGCTGCGCTGCGATCTCCTCCTGAAATTGATAGGAGGAGATGATCACCGCAGCGCCGCCAAAGTGCTGCAACGCGGCGGGGGCCGCTATGGTCTGCCCCAACAGCGGCTGCCCCTGTTTTTGGGGGTCTGCATCATACACCCCCACCACATCGAGACGGGACAAGGGGAACACCTCATTGAGATCGAGAGTGTTGTGGCCCGCCCCGTAGATTGCCACCCCCGGCACGCCTTCCAGCGCCTGCAACTTCTTCACCATGCCATCAATAATATCCCGCCGCCGCTTGAGGTAGGCCGTGGCGCGTGAAAATATCTTCCCGGCATCGGCCGCTGTGCCCTCGCTCTTCTGCCCTTTGCGCGCGACAGCCACCAGGTCATACCCCTGTTCACACAGCGACAGCACCTCGAATCCGGCACGGTTTAACATCAGCGCCAGCGTCTCGGCGACAAAGGTAGTGGGATGAATCGCCTTGAACACCTGCGCCAGCTGGGATTCGGCCAAGGTGGGCACGACGACGTAGAGCACTCCGC